>JARDZH010000185.1 GCA_029240955.1 Pseudomonas sp.
CCCGCAGACGTTAATCTGCGGGGTTTTAGATGTGGAGGCCGAGGTCGGAATCGAACCGGCGTAGGCGGATTTGCAACCAACCCTGACGGACATAGCCGTCCCTCCTGCAGCCATGCTTGCACTGCCTTACCCCAGTTACAAATGCGGCCTTGAGACGACTGGGTGAAAACACTACCATTTCTCCCAAATTGGGAGGAAGTAGCTTGAGAGTGATCGCACGAGGGACCTTGCGAGACTTCTGGGAAAGTAGCTCCGCTTATGCTGACGCCATCATCCCTTTAGTGGAGTGGTACCGGCACATGGAGAAAGCGACGTATTGCACGCCTCAGGAAGTTAAAACGGAATTACGCACTGCCAGCATACTCAAGGGTAGCCGGGTGGTGTTCAACATCGCCGGGAACAAGTATCGGGTCATTCTGGCCATTGACTACGACAGACAAATCGCGTTCATACGATTCGTCGGTACACACGCCCAGTACGACAAAGTGGACGCGGAGACCATTTGATGGACATCAAACCTATTCATACCGATGCTGATCTTGCAGCGGCCCTGAGTCGCGTGGAAATGCTCTGGGGCGCGCAACGCAACACTCCAGAGGGGGACGAGCTGGAAATCCTCTCGATACTCATCGAAAGATATGAAGCTGAACGATATCCGCTGCCCCAGTCCGACCCGATTGAAGCGATCAAATTTCTGATGGAGCAACAGGGTCTGACGCCTGCGGATCTGGAGCCCTACATCGGAAGCAGCGGACGTGTGTCAGAGGTGCTCAACAGAAAGCGCAAGCTCAGCCTGGCGATGATCAAGCGGCTCCACGATGGTCTTCGCATTCCTTACGAATGCCTGCTCGCCGGTACCGCTTGAATCGGAAACAGACCTTCAGGGCAATATACGAGAACGCTTGCCCTGACCTGTCGGACCACCTGAGTTATCAACGCCCAACAAAAAACCCCGCAGACGTTAATCTGCGGGGTTTTAGATGTGGAGGCCGAGGTCGGAATCGAACCGGCGTAGGCGGATTTGCAATCCGCTGCATAACCATTTTGCTACTCGGCCCCAAACGTATGATGCTTACAACCGCATCAAACGTGTCTTGCACTTTGAAGGCATCACTTGATAAGCGCTGCTTTCTTGAATCTGGAGCGGGAAACGAGACTCGAACTCGCGACCCCGACCTTGGCAAGGTCGTGCTCTACCAACTGAGCTATTCCCGCGTCTTGGTAACGTGCGCCATTGTATACGCTCAAATACTTCCGTCAAGCCTTTGATTCAAAAACTTATTTTTTATCGGACGTGGTTTTCAGGTGCGGCCATGCCGCGCGCAAGTACTGCACCATGGACCACAATGTCAGCCCGGCCGCGATCAGGAGCAGCGCATAGCCCAAGGCCACCCAGAACGTGAGCATCGGTGGATTGGCAAGGAGTATGACCAGTGCCAGCATTTGTGCAGCGGTCTTCCATTTGCCCATGTTGGAAACGGCAACCTGAGCGCGCGCGCCGATTTCGGCCATCCACTCACGCAGTGCGGAAATCACGATTTCGCGGCCGATGATGACTGCGGCCGCCAGGGTCAGCCACAAGTTCGCGTGGGTCTGAACCAGCAGAACCAGCGCCACCGCGACCATCAGCTTGTCGGCAACCGGATCGAGAAACGCACCGAACGGGGTGCTCTGCTCCAGGCGACGCGCCAGATAACCGTCCAGCCAGTCAGTTGCGGCAGCGAACGCAAAGACGGTACTGGCGGCCGTATAGCTCCAGTGATAAGGCAGATAGAACAGCAAAATGAAGATCGGTATCAGTAAAACACGTAGGACGGTAATCAGATTCGGGATATTCATCGGCACAACTGGCTGCGAGGTGAACGGGCATTCTACTCGCTGTGCAGGTTTGCATAAATCGACTCTGCCAGCTTTTTGCTGATTCCAGGCGCTTTTGCTATTTCTTCGATGCTTGCACGAGATAATTCCTGCAATCCACCGAAGTGTTTGAGCAGATCGCGGCGCCGTGTCGGCCCCACCCCCGCTACACCTTCGAGCGTCGACGTCCGGCGTGTCTTGCCCCGTCTGGCGCGGTGACCGGTAATAGCAAAACGGTGAGCTTCGTCGCGGATCTGCTGGATCAGGTGCAGTGCGGGCGAATCCCCGGGGAGCGTGAATTCGTGAGCCGCATCGTTCAGATACAGGGTTTCGAAGCCCGCCTTGCGGGTCGTGCCCTTGGCAACGCCCAGCAGTATCAGGTCCGGCACTGCCAGTTCGTTGAGTACATCGCGCGCCATCGCCATCTGGCCTTTACCGCCATCCACCAGCAGCACGTCAGGCAACTTGCCCTCTCCGTCCATGATTCTGCTGTACCGACGGGTCAGCGCCTGATGCATCGCTGCATAGTCATCGCCTGCGGTCACGCCTTCGATGTTGAAGCGCCGGTAGTCGGACTTGATCGGTCCTTCGGGCCCGAACACGACGCATGACGCAACGGTGGCCTCGCCGCTGGAGTGACTGATGTCATAGCACTCCAGACGGGTCGGCGGCTCGTCGAGGTCAAGAACCTGACCCAGCGCTTCGAAACGCGACGCGACGTGCTGCCGGTTCGCCAGGCGTGCGGACAGTGCCTGCTCGGCGTTGGTCACCGCCAATTGCTGCCAGCGAGCACGCGTGCCACGTACACGATGACTGATGGTCAGCTCGCGACCGCGCAGCTCCTCGATTGCCTCGATCAAGGCCGGGAAATCCTCGTTGACCACATTGACGATCACTTCGGTGGGCAGCTCACGGTCGACGCCGCCGAGGAAATATTGCGCCAGGAAGGCAGACATGACCTCGCCAACCTCTTCCTCGATCCCGACCTGGGGAAAGAAGTTCTTGCTGCCCAGTACCCGGCCGTCGCGCACGCTGATCAGGTGCACGCAGGCACCGCCCGGGTTGACGAAGGCCGCGATCACGTCGACATCGCCAGTGCCGCCTTCCATGCTTTGCTGGTCCTGGACACGGCGCAGCAGGGCAATCTGGTCACGCAGCTCGGCGGCGCGTTCGAAGTCCAGGGACATCGCGGCCTTTTCCATGCTGGCGTTCAGTTCATCGCCGAGCGCGTTGCTGCGCCCTTCGAGAAACATCACCGAGTGACGCACGTCTTCTGCATACACTTCAGGCTCTACCAGCCCGACACATGGCCCTTTGCAGCGCTTGATCTGGTATTGCAGGCACGGCCTGTTGCGATTCCTGTAGTAGCTGTCCTCACACTGGCGAACCTGAAAGGTCTTCTGCAGCAGACTCAGGCTCTCGCGTATCGCCCCGGCGCTTGGATACGGGCCGAAATAACGCCCTTTCGCCCTCTTCGCGCCACGATGAATGCTCAGACGCGGATAATCACCGTCGGAAAGAAACACGTACGGGTAGGATTTGTCATCGCGCAGCAGAATGTTATACGGCGGCCGCCACTCTTTGATCAGCGTCTGCTCGAGCAGCAGCGCCTCGGTTTCGTTGGCGGTGATGGTGGTTTCAATCTGGGCGATACGGCCGACCAGCGCGCTGGTCTTGGGCGCATGACCCGTCTTGCGAAAGTAACTGGCCAGACGCTTCTTGAGGTTCTTGGCCTTGCCGACATACAGCAGCTTCGCTTCGGCATCGAACATGCGATAGACGCCGGGCCGACCACTGCAGGTCGAGAGAAAAGCACTTGGATCAAACGTAAGGGTCATATTCAGGCGCTGGCATCGACCATGCCGTGACGTACAGCCAGTAAAGCCAGTTCGACATCACTGCTGATGGAAAGCTTTTCGAAGATGCGGTAACGGTAGGTATTGACGGTTTTGGGTGACAGACACAGCTTGTCGGAGATGGTCTGCACCTTCTGGCAGCCCACGATCATCAGTGCAATCTGAATCTCGCGCTCGGACAACAGGTCGAACGGCGAATTGTTTACCTGGGGCTGAAACGACTTGAGCGCCAGTTGCTGGGCGATCTGCGGACTGAGGTAGCGTTGACCGGCGAACACCAGCCGGATCGCCTGAACCATCTCAGCCAGACCTGCGCCTTTGGTCATGTAGCCAGCGGCACCAGCCTGCAGCAGCCGGGTGGGGAACGGGTCTTCCTCGCAGGCCGTGACGGCTACCACCTTGATATCCGGATGACTGCGCAACATCTTGCGCGTCGCTTCCAGACCCCCGATGCCCGGCATCTTGACGTCCATCAGCACGACATCGGGCTTGAGCTCCCGCGCCTTCTTCAAGGATTCTTCGCCAGAGTCGGCCTGCCCGACTACCTGCAAGCCGTCTATATCGGCCAACATGCGGGTGATGCCTGTCCGGACGAGATCATGGTCATCTACAACTAGCACCCTAATCAAGCAGACACCTCACGCAACAGTCATAACGATTTGCCGATCACCATAACAAAAAACAACAAGTTAGACCTAGCGCAAGCAAGATCTGTCCTACATCAACTACAGGCAACGCAGCCTTGTCATGTGTTGAGGGTTGTAGAGCGGTTGTACAGCATTCGCACGGAACGGGTCCGCGCCCCTGTCAGTCGTTGTCGGCGGCAATCTCCTTGCTGTTCGCATAGGATGCAGACAGCTCCGCCATGGTCGTGGTCAGGCGCCTGATCGCGTCCTGATCTTCCCGGTTCAGAACCCTGTAACTGCCCAGCACCTTTTCTTCGGCCTGGCTCAGATTGTCGATCGCCATAGGCGTCGGCGTTCCGGTCAACACATAGAGTACGTCCACTCCCTTTGCAGCCACCGCCGCCAAGTAATCAGCCTTGGGCGCGCGATCACCGCTTTCATACTTTCCCTGGGCGTTTGCTTCCACACCACCGATTTCACCGAAGGCACGCTGAGAAAGCCCAAGACGCTCCCTTTCTTTTCTTAGCCTGTACCCTATTCCACTCATTTGAATGCTTAGTCCTGTTGACGACATCCTTCTGGATGGTAGAATCCAGAGAGAATTGAACTGATTTGAACGGTTTTGAACTATGCCCGGAATACGCACCGCTGCACAAGCCAAGGCCTGGCTTGAACAACAGGGTAAATCCGTTCAGGAATTTGCACGCGAGAACAGCATCGATCCGGCTACGACCTATCAGGTGCTGGCTGGCCGCAAGAAGGGACGACGTGGCGAAGCCCACAAAGTGGCGGTTTTATTGGGCATGAAGATCGGCAGCATTCCAGCGCCCGCCGTTTCGACCGATCCGCTGCCGGACTGATCAGCGCTCGAACCTGCCTCGTGACTGATAAAACACACGCTTGTGTCAGCAAGAACCGGCGATGTAAGTCGTCTTTTCCGACAAAACCCGTCAGCGGTTTTTTGCGTCGAGGTTGAGTCGCGCGTCAGTGTACCGTGCGACGTAAACAGATTGGCAACTATCGGCTTCATTGGAATTTCCAATTGAACTGGTAAGCGGATGTGACGTAAGCTCGGCCCGACCTGAATGGAGATCCACATGCTGCAGCTTTCTTCCACCCTGCAATCGCACAGCGCCGACGTTGCCCGTC
>JARDZH010000186.1 GCA_029240955.1 Pseudomonas sp.
GGTTTCGAACGGCGGGACGAAGGCCAGCATGCCAATGAAATGCATCGACCAGATGCCGGTGCCCATCGCAAACGCCCCGCCGCCGATCCAGCCATAGACTGCGCGACCGGTCGCCGAGGTGACACGGCCGGCCAGATCCAGCGCGGTATAGGACGCAAGAATCGCCACCAGGACAGAGATCAGAACCAAAGAAGGGATGTAAGAGCCGCTCGACATAAAACCTACCATACTGCGCGTCCGTCCCTGGTGTGCGGTCGTGTGAGGGAAGTGTAACCAAAGGACGGCAAATGTCTTGGCGACAGAACAGAAAACCGCTCATCAGCGGTGCATATGTAACGAACATGGCGCATCGCCCTTGCGAGATGCGCCGGTTTTCAACCCAGCGTCAGTCTCTGAGCGTCAGCCCCTGATCCACGTTCCAGCCGCCACCGAGTGCGGCGACCAGCTGAACGCTGGCGATCAGTCGGCTCTGCAACACGTTGAGCACACTGCGCTCGTTGCTGAGCGCTGTCGCCTGCACATTGACGACGTCCAGATAACCGATCAATCCGGCTTTGTACTGGTTACTGGTCAGGCGCAGCGATTCGCGCGCCGCTTCCAGCGCTTCCTGACGCACCGAGGCTTCCTGCTCGTACACCTGCAGCTGCACCATATAGTTTTCGACTTCCTGGAATCCGTCGAGCACTGTCTGGCGGTATTGCGCCACGGTCTGGTCATAAACCGCTTCGGAACGCTCCACCTCAGCCGAACGCCGGCCGCCGTCGAACAAGGTCAGCGCCAGTTGTGGACCGACCGACCAGAAGCGGTTCGGCAGGCTGATCCAGTTGGCAAAGGTGCTGCTGCTGTAACCGCCGCTCAGGCTCAGCGTGAAGTCGGGATAATACGCGGCTTTGGCGACGCCGATGTTGGCGTTGGCGGCCATGACCGAACGTTCGGCGGCCGCGATATCGGGACGGCGTTCGAGCAACTGTGACGGCACGCCTACCGGAATCTGCGGCAAGGCCGGCACCGACGGGCTGGCGACCAGATTGAATTCGGCGGGCGCCATGCCCATCAGCACGGCAATCGCGTTTTCGAACTGCGCGCGCTGCCAGGCCAGGTCGATCAGGTCGGCCTGGGTGCTTTTGAGCTGTGTCTGCGCCTGCGCCACGGCGTCACGACCGGAGATCCCGGCGCGGTACTGATTCTGGGTCATGGTCAGTGAACGTTGATAAGCCTCGACCGTTGCTTCCAGCAAGCGTTTCTGTTCATCGATGACCCGCAGTTGCAGATAGTTCTGCACCAGTTCCGATTGCAGGCTCAACTGCATGGCGGCCAGATCGGCAAGGCTGGCCTGGGCGCTGGCGGTGTCCGCCTCCAGCCCACGGCGCAGTTTGCCCCAGATATCGGCTTCCCAGCTCACACCGAGTTGCGCGTTATAGGTGTCGCGGATCCCGCTGCTGTTGTTGCTCAGGCTCGAACTGCTGCTGCCGGTGCCCTGACTGGAGCGCGTCTTGCCGGTGGTCAGGTCCAGCGTCGGGAGAAAGGCTGCACGTGAGCTGCGGACCAGCGCCTGAGCCTGACGGTATTGGGCTTCGTACTGAGCGACCGTCTGGTTCGAGGTGTTGAGCCGCTCCACCAGCGCATTGAGTTGCGGGTCGTTATAGATCTCCCACCACGCGCCACGCGCTATGGCGTCGCTCGGTGTGGCCTGACGCCAGCCTTCGGCTGCCTTGAATTGCACCGGCGTGGTCATCTCCGGGGCGTGATAGTCAGGCCCCACCGCGCAGGCGCTCAACACCAGCGCCAGGGCCAGCGTGCCTGGACGCAGCAGGCACGAAAAGGGGTTGGGAACAGGGCGTTCGGTCATAGCGGGTTTTCCAGAGCAGCATCGGTGCGCACGCCGCGCCAGTTGTTGAAACGATGGCGCGCACGGTCGAGATAAAGGTAAACCACAGGCGTGGTGTAAAGCGTCAGGATCTGGCTGAAGACCAGACCGCCAATGATCGTCAAGCCCAGGGGCCGGCGCATCTCAGCGCCCTCGGCGGTGCTGAGCAGCAACGGCAAGGCGCCCAGGATTGCGGCCATGGTGGTCATCAGAATCGGCCGCAGGCGCTGCAGACAGGCGCTGCGGATCGACTCTTGCGGCGTCATGCCGCTGTCGCGCTCCAGATGCAACGCCAGGTCGATCATCATGATGGCGTTCTTTTTCACCACGCCGATCAGCAGGAACAGCCCGAGCAGGGAAATCAGGCTGAATTCACTGCCCAGCACATAGATCGACAACAAGGCCCCTACCCCCGCCGACGGCAGTGTCGAGAGAATGGTCAGCGGGTGGATGTAGCTTTCGTAGAGAATGCCCAGCACCAGATACACCGCCAGCAAGGCGCCAAGAATCATCCATGGCTGGCTCTTCTGGGTCGAGGCGAACGCGCTGGCCGTCCCCGCCATCTTGGCGATGACTTCCGACGGCAGGCCGACAGCGGCGACGGCGCGCTCGATCGCCACAGTCGCCTGATCGAGGGTGACGCCTTCGGCCAGATCGAACGAGATGTCTTCGGACGCGAACTGGCCGTCGTGCGATACCCGGTCGCTTTCTAGGCTGCGCTCGTAATGAGCGATGCTCGACAACGGCACGCGGGCGCCGTCCTCGGTGATCACCTGGACTTGTTGCAAGGTTACCGGGTCCTGCGCGTATTTGGGGTTGACCTCCATGACCACCTGATACTGGTTCAGCGTGTCGTAGATGGTCGACACCTGCCGCTGGCTGTAGGCGTTGTTGAGGACGGTGGTGACCATGCTCATGTCGATGCCCAAGCGTTTCGCGGCGTCGCGGTCCACCACCAGCGTCACTTGCTGCGCGCCGCGCCCTTCGCGGGCGTCGATGGCAGTCAGTTGCGGCAGCGCTTTCAGTGCTGCGACGACCTTCGGATACCATTCGCGCAGCTCGCTCAGATCACCGCTCTGCAAGATGTACTGGTATTGCGAACTGGTCTGCTCGCGGCCGCCGCCCAGTTGCAGGTCCTGATCCGGCGCCAGGAACAGCCGCCCGCCCGGCACTTGCGGCAAATTCTTGCGCAGACGCTCGACGACCTTTTCCGCAGAGAGCTTGCGCTCGCCGATGGGCTTGAGGCGCACGATCATGAACGCGTTGTTGGTGCCGCCGCTGCCGCCAATGAATCCGGCGACGCTTTGCACAGCGGGATCTTTGAGCACGGCGCGACGAAAGATTTCCATCTTCGGCTGCATGACCTTGAACGACAGCCCATCGTCGCCGCGCACGAAGCCCATCAACTGGCCGGTGTCCTGCTGCGGGAGAAAAGTCTTGGGCACCACCACGTACAGCGCGATGTTGACCACGATGGTGATCAGCAGGCTGATCAAGGTCAGCCGCGGGTGACGCAGCACCCAGCCCAGCGAGCGGTCATAGCCGGCGACCATGCGTTCGTTGGTGCGTTCGCTCCAGCGCTGGAAAGCATTCTGCTCGCCGGTATACGGCTTGAGCCAGCGGGCGCAGAGCATCGGCGTGAGGGTCAGCGAGACCACCAGCGAGACAATGATGGCGACCGACAGCGTGATGGAAAATTCACGGAACAGGCTTTCCACCAGGCCGCCCATGAACAGGATGGAAATGAATACCGCCACCAGCGAGACGTTCATCGACAGCAGCGTGAATCCGACTTCCTTGCTGCCGCGGTAGGCGGCTGTCAGCGGATCGAGGCCTTCATCGATGTGCCGGGAAATGTTTTCCAGCACCACGATCGCATCGTCCACCACCAGCCCGGTGGCCAGAATCAGCGCCATCAGCGACAGGTTGTTCAGGGAAAACCCGCACAGGTACATGATCGCAAAGGTGCCCACCAGCGACACCGGCACTGCCAGGGTCGGGATCAGCGAAGCGCGCAGATTGCCCAGAAACAAAAACACCACCATGACCACCAGCACCACGGCGATCAGCAGCGTCATCTCTGCTTCGTGCAGGGTCGCAGTGATCACCGGCGAGCGGTCCATCGCCAGATCCAGCTTGACGCTGGCGGGCAACACCGCTTGCAGGGCAGGCAGCTGCTCCTTGATCTGCGCCACGGTCTCGATGATGTTGGCACCGGCCTGACGGTTGATCACCAGCAGCACTGCCGAGCGATCGTTGAAGAAACCGCTGTTGTAGCGGTTCTCGACGGCGTCGCTCACTTTGGCGACGTCCTGCAGACGCAGCGCCGCGCCGTCCTGATAGCGGATGATCAGCGGCGCATAATCGGCGGCCTTCTCCAGCTGGTCGTTGGCCTGCACCTGCCAGTTGTGCTCGGCGTTTTCCACCGAACCTTTCGGCCTGCGCACGTTGGTGTTGGTGATCGCGGTACGCACATCGTCCAGCGCCACGCCGTACTGATCGAGCATGTGCGGCTCCAGCTCGATCCGCACGGCCGGCAGCGAGCTGCCACCGATCTGCACTTCGCCGACGCCGGACACCTGGGACAGGCTCTGGGACAGAATGGTCGACGCCAGATCGTACAGCTGGCCTTTCTCCAGAATGTCGGACGTCAGCGCCAGTACCATGATCGGTGCTTGAGACGGGTTGACCTTTTTATAGGTCGGCATACTGCGCATGCCGCTGGGCAGCAGATTGCGCGAGGCGTTGATCGCGGCCTGCACCTCGCGGGCGGCGCCATTGATGTCGCGGTCCAGATCGAACTGCAGAATCACCCGGGTCGAGCCCTGGCTCGAATTGCTCGACATGGCGCTGATGCCCGCAATGGTGCCCAGCGAGCGCTCCAGCGGAGTCGCCACACTGGACGCCATGATTTCCGGGCTGGCGCCCGGCAGGCTTGCGGAAACGACGATCACCGGGAAGTCCATGTTCGGCAGCGGCGCGACCGGCAACAAGCGGAAACTGACCGCACCGAGCAACATGATCGCCAGGCTCAACAGGACGGTGGCGACCGGTCGACTGATAAAAGGGGCCGACAGGTTCATGCGTCCGCCTGCTCCAGACGAGCATCACCCGGCTTGCGCGCCCAGCGACGGCCCAGACGGTCGAAGTACAGATAGATCACCGGCGTGGTGAACAGGGTCAGGACCTGACTTACCAGCAGACCGCCGACCATCACCAGACCCAGCGGCTGACGCAGCTCGGCGCCGGAACCGGTTGCCAGCATCAGCGGCACGGCGCCGAACAATGCCGCCAGCGTGGTCATCAGAATCGGTCTGAAACGCAGCAATGCCGCCTCGTAGATGGCGGTCTCGGGATCGATGCCGCGGTTACGTTCGGCGTCCAGGGCAAAGTCGATCATCATGATCGCGTTCTTCTTGACGATACCGATCAGCAGAATGATGCCGATGATCGCGATCATGCCCAGGTCGTTGCCACTGAGCAGCAATGCCAGCAACGCACCGACCGCTGCCGACGGCAAGGTCGAAAGAATGGTGATCGGGTGGATGTAGCTCTCGTAGAGCACGCCCAGCACGATGTACATGGTCACCAC
>JARDZH010000187.1 GCA_029240955.1 Pseudomonas sp.
GTAAGCGGATGTGACGTAAGCTCGGCCCGACCTGAATGGAGATCCACATGCTGCAGCTTTCTTCCACCCTGCAATCGCACAGCGCCGACGTTGCCCGTCCGGTGAGTGCCGCTGCGTGGATGACTGCAACCGCAGGCGTTCTCCCGGTCGAATTTTATTATGGGTATTGGTTTAGCCACTGGCGCGCCTGATACCCATCTGGCGCCCACTGAACAGGGGACGCCAACCAGAGAATTCTCTACCCCCGGTCGGCTACCCGACCGGGGGTTTTGTTTTTTAAGCCCCCGCAAAATGATCGCAGACATCTGCAAACGAGGATTACGACATGAACTACGCCACCTATTACCGCAACGACATCGACTTCGCATGGCGATTTACCAGCCTCCGCACGGGACAGCTCGCCGCCTCCGTTCGGTCCTTGCCAGGTGGCAGCCCAGCCGTTTCAGCCCGCCCGGCTGATTGTCGAACACCCCTATAGCGCTGGGCGGACAGCATCCGCCAGCCAAGGAAGCCTCACATGAATTCGTCCGTTGCCGTAAAACCGTCCCGTCTTTCCAGCACTACCGTCAGCCTGCACGACGTCACCGCCGCCCGCCGCTTGCCCGGCACCCGCGAGCTCAAGACTCAGCTCCCGCTCTCCACCGGCCTGTCTGCCCAGGTAGACGCCCACCGCCGCGCGGTCCGCGCGATTCTCCACGGCGAAGATTCCCGCCTGCTGGTGGTCGTCGGCCCTTGCTCCATTCACGATCCGCAGTCCGCACTCGAGTACACCGAACGTCTGTCCGAGCTCGCCGCCAACGTCAGCGACCAGATGCTCATCGTCATGCGAGCGTACGTCGAAAAGCCGCGCACCACAGTGGGCTGGAAAGGCCTGGCCTACGATCCTCATCTTGATGGCAGCGACGACATGCTGGCCGGGCTGACCCTGTCGCGTCGTCTGATGCTCGACATGATCGCCATGGGCCTGCCGATCGCCACCGAATTGCTGCAGCCGATGGCGGCGGGCTACTTTGACGATCTGCTGAGCTGGGCGGCCATCGGCGCACGCACCACCGAATCGCAGATTCACCGGGAAATGGTCAGCGGCCTGCCCCTGGCCGTCGGTTTCAAGAACGGTACGGACGGCGGCACCGGCGTGGCGACGGACGCAATCCGCTCAGCGGCGCACGGTCATCGACATTTCGGCCTCGACAGTCATGGCCATCCCGCCATCATCGAAAGCCTCGGCAACCCCGACACGCATCTGGTGCTGCGCGGCGGACACAGCGGCCCCAATTACGACCGCGACAGCATCGCGCGCGCCAGCGCTGCGTTGACAAGGGTCAACATCAAGGCAGGGATCATGGTCGACTGCAGCCATGCCAACAGCGGCAAGGATCCGTTGCGCCAGCCTCACGTTTTCAACGATGTGCTGGAGCAGCGTTTTGGCGGCGACACGTCGCTGATCGGCATGATGCTCGAAAGCCATCTGTTCGAAGGGCGCCAGGCGCTGGGCGGGCCGCTGCAGTATGGCGTTTCCATCACCGATGGATGCCTGGGCTGGCCTGCAACCGAGCAGTTGTTGCGCGATGCCGTGAACCGCCTGCGCTACAGGTAAAGGACGGGCAGGAACTTTTAGCGGGAAATGGCGCACTGATTCGGGTAGGCTCTTTCTTTTTTTTATTGGAGACGTTTCCACATGGCTAAAGCCACTGCCCGCCACATCCTGGTTTCGAGCGAAGAGAAGTGCAACGAACTCAAGGCACAGATCGAAGGCGGCGCTGATTTCGCCGAAATCGCCAAGGCCAACTCCAGCTGCCCTTCCAGCCGCCAGGGCGGTGATCTGGGTTCGTTCGGTCCTGGCCAGATGGTCAAGGAATTCGACACCGTTGTATTCAGCGCGCCGGTCAACGTCGTTCAAGGCCCGGTCAAAACCCAGTTCGGTTATCACCTGCTGGAAGTGACGAGCCGCCAGGACTGATCCAATCTGATTCATAGCCTGATCCAGTCAGGCGCTCGTCCCAAACGGCTCATCTTCGGATGGGCCGTTTTCGTTTCCGGCAGCAGCTGATGGCTTTTCCCGCACAAGCCCGTTACAAAGGCAGGCGTGTCCGGTAACTTTGCCCGACAGCCTGTCCATTTACCGGTACTCATGTGCGAAAACCCGTCGGGATTCGATTGATGCGCTTTGTCTTTTCATCGCTGCTCGCTGCAAGCCTGACGCTGCTGTCGGGTCCGCACACCTTGTCCGCCGCGCCACTGGATACCGCCCGACATGCCCTGACCGTCTACGGTGAAGCGCCCCGCTATCCTGCCGGGTTCCAGCATTTCGATTACGTGAACCCCGATGCCCCGAAAGGCGGCAGCCTGCGGCGTTCGGCGCTGGAGATTGGCCAGTTCGACCACCTCATGCCCTTTGTCGACAAGGGCACGGGCGTGGCCCAGATCAACGGCATGCTGTATTCGCCATTGGCCATGCGCTCACTGGACGAGCCCTACACCGTGTACGGCCTGATCGCACAGTCAATGGAACGCAGTGAAGACGGCTTGTCCTTGCGCTTCCGTCTGAACCCAAAGGCACGTTTTGCCGACGGCACGCCGATCACCGCTGAGGACGTGAAGTACACCTTCGAGTTGCTGATGACCCAGGGCAGCATGCAGTACCGCACCCAGTTCGAAGCCGTGAAAGAGGTCCAGATCGAGGCGCCCGACCGGGTACGCTTCGACTTCAAGCACAACGAGAATCGAACCCTGGCGCTGGACATTGCGTCATTGCCGGTGTTTCCCGAGCACTGGTGGAAGACCCGCGATTTCGCCAGCGGTGCAGGCTTCGAGATACCGCCGGGCAGCGGTCCTTACCGGATCAAACACGTGGACCCCGGCCGCACCATTACCTTCGAGCGTGACGCGGACTGGTGGGCGAAAGACCTGCCTGTCACCCGCGGCCTGTACAACTTCGACACGTTCAGCATCGAGTACTTTGGCGATATCGACGTGGCGCGGCAGGTGCTCAAGGCCAGCGCTTATGATTACAACCGCGAGTTCTCCGCCACCGGTTATTCGATCCGCTATGACGGGCCGGCCCTTTCACAAGGTCTGCTGCAGAAAGCCCACCTCGCCAAAGGCGCGGTGCAAAGTTCTCAGGGCTACGTATTCAACCTGAGCAAACCGATGTTCAAGGACCGGCGCGTTCGCGAGGCCCTGTCTTTGCTGTGGGATTTCGAGTGGACCAACCGGCAGATGATGCGCGACATGTACATCCGCCAGGACAGCTTCTTCTCCAACTCCGAGCTTGCCGCCACCCAACCGCCCACGCCGGCGGAGCTGAAGATTCTCGAACCCCTGCGCGGCTCGGTGCCGGAGCAGGTTTTCACCCGGGTCTACACGTCGCCGCGAACCGACGGCACCGGTTTCATCCGCGACAAGCAGCTGAAGGCGCTGGCGCTGATGGAGGAAGCGGGCTGGACGCCTCAGGGCGATCACTTGGTGAACGCGCAAGGCGAGCCATTCCGCTTCACTTTTCTCAACGCCCAGTCGGGCATCGAGCGCATGCTGCTGCCGTACAAGCGCAATCTGGCGCAGATCGGCATCGAGTTCGATATTCGGCGCATCGATCCGGCGCAGTACCTGAACCGGGTCATGGCCCGGGATTACGACATGATCGTCACCGGCTATGGCGTCTCCACCTCGCCGGGCTCCGAGCTGTACAACAATTTCGGTTCGAAAGTCGCGATGGACCCGGGCTCATCCAACTACATGGCACTTCAGGACCCGGCCGTCGACGCGCTGATCGAAGGCCTGGTCAAGGCGGACAACAAACAGACCATGATCGATTACGCCCACAGCCTGGACCGCGTGCTGCAGTGGAATTACTACTGGATACCCAACTATTACCCGCCCGGCACTTCGACGGTCTGGTGGAACCGCTTCGGCATTCCGAAAGTACAGGCGAGCAACAGCGAAGCCATCGAAACCTGGTGGGAGGTCAGCCCGCAACCCTTGACCAATGAGCAGTTCGCAGCACAACGCGGCGCTTCGGCGCTGGTTTCGGAGATGAAATAAATGCTCGGCTACATCGTCCGTCGTCTTCTGCTGATCATTCCTACGCTGCTGTGCATTCTGCTGGTCAATTTCTTCATCGTGCAGGCCGCACCGGGCGGTCCGGTCGAGCAGGCTATCGCGCGGCTGCAAGGGATCGGCAGCGTCAGCACCGGCTCGACTGCGCAAACCACTGCCGGGCAGTCCCGTGCATCACGAGGGCTGGACCCCAAGCTGATCAAGGACATCGAACGGCAGTACGGCTTCGACAAACCCTTGCACGAACGGTTGTGGCTGATGCTCAAGAACTACGCGCAGCTGGACTTCGGCAGCAGTTTTTTCAGGGGCGCGACGGTCACCGACCTGATCATGCAGAAGATGCCGGTGTCGCTCTCGCTCGGGCTGTGGGCTACCTTGCTGACCTATCTGGTGTCGATTCCGCTGGGCATCCGTAAAGCCGTCAAGCACGGCAGTCATTTCGATATCTGGAGCAGCACGGCCATCATCATCGGCTATGCCATGCCGGCGTTTCTGTTTGCCATGCTGCTGATCGTGGTCTTCTGCGGCGGCACCTCGCTGAACTGGTTCCCGGTGCGCGGCCTTGTATCGGACAACTTCGACCAGCTCAGCACACTGGGCAAGATCGCCGACTACTTCTGGCATCTGGTGCTGCCGGTCGGTGCCCTGGTGATCGGCGGCTTCGCCACCTTGACGCTACTGACCAAGAACTCCTTTCTCAACGAGATCACTCGCCAATACGTGACCACCGCCCGGGCCAAAGGCATGAGCGAGCGGCGGGTGCTGTACGGCCACGTGTTTCGCAACGCCATGCTGCTGGTGGTGTCCGGTATCCCCCAGGCCTTCATCGGCGTGTTTTTCGCGGGGTCACTGCTGATCGAGGTGATCTTCTCCCTCGACGGCCTGGGACGGATGAGCTACGAAGCCGCCGTGTCCCGGGACTACCCGGTGGTGTTCGGTTCGCTGTTCATCTTCACCCTGTTCGGGCTCCTGATCAAACTGGTGGGCGACGTCTGTTACACCCTGATCGACCCGCGCATCGACTTCAGCGCGAGGCACGCTTGATGTTCAGACTGTCTCCTGTGGCGCGTCGTCGCCTCGAACGCTTTCGCAGCAATCGCCGCGGCTGGTGGTCGTTGTGGCTGTTTTGCGGGCTGTTCGCACTGACCCTGGGCGGTGAACTGATTGCCAACGACAAACCGCTGATGGTCAGCTACCACGACTCGCTCTACTTTCCAGCGCTGAAACGCTACACCGAACGGGAATTTGGCGGCGAGCTGCCCTTCCAGCCCGACTACCGCAGTGATTACGTGCGCCAGCTGATCAACAAGGGCGGCGGCTGGATGCTCTTCGCGCCCATCCCGTTCAGCGCCGACACCCCCAATTACGAGCTGACGGTCCCGGCGCCCAGCCCGCCCT
>JARDZH010000188.1 GCA_029240955.1 Pseudomonas sp.
CGCCCAACTGCGTGGCGATACCTGCCAGAGCACCGACCAGCATCAGCCCTTCAGCACCCAGGGCAAGAACCCCGGCTCGCTCGGTGAGAATCAGCCCCAGCGCCGCGAGCGCGAAAGGCACCGCGAAATCGGGCACGCTGCCGAGCCAGTGAGTCAATAAGTCCATCAGCAGTCTCCCGCCTGAATGCGCCGCAAGCGATGGCGAATGAAAAAGTCCGAGGACGCCACGCAGATCACCAGAATCGCCTGGATCAGCTGCACCATTGAAAAGGGGATCTGGTAAAACACCTGCAGGCTGCGCCCGGCGACGAACAACAGGGCGATCAACAGGGCGACCACGGTCGCTGCCACCGGGTTGTTGCGGGCGAGGAAGGCGATGAGAATTCCGGAGAATCCGTAGCCCTGATAGAACGATTGGGTCAGCCGACCTTCCTGGCCGGCGGTGACCACAAAACCGGCGATCCCCGCCAGTGCGCCGGACAGCAGCACCGTGGCGGTGATCATCTTGACCACCGGAACGCCGACCGCACCGGCAACCCGTGGATTGGCATCGACGAAGCGCAGGTACAAGCCGGCCCGCGAGATGCTGATGAACCACAGGGTGATGGCGGTAATGACCAGCGCCATCAGGATGGCGACGTTATAGCCGGCGAGAAAGTCCGGCAGGCGCTCGAAGCTCTGCAGCGGCGGCGAGTACGGGAAGTTGTCGCGCGGGTCTTTCCAGCTGCCGTACACCAAATGCAGCAGGAAGTTGGCGGCGATGTAATTGAGCATCAGGGTTGAAATGATTTCGTTGACCCTGAGGCGCAACTTCAGCAGCAGAGGCGCCAGTGTCCAGAGCATCGCGCACGCCATCGCGGCAAGCATCATCAGCGGCAGGCGCAGGAACTGAGGGCCGATATCGAACAATGAAATCGCCGTAGCGCCGATGGCGCCCCAGATCATCTGGCCTTCCAGACCAAGGTTCCAGAAGCGTGCGCGAAAGGCCATGCAGCCCGCCAGGCCCACCATGATCATCGGCGCTGCCTGGAACAGCACGGCGCGCAGGCTCTGTGCATCGAACAGCGTCTGCACGATGAACTCGTTGAGCAGCTCGCCGGCCGGCACACCCGCGCCAATGAGGATCGCTGTGCAGATCGCCAGGCCGAACAGCAGCGCCAGAGCAATCACCAGCGCCTGCCAGTGCCAGGCCATCTGCTGGCGCGTTTCCAGCGTGTAGCGTCGGCCGAGCAGCGGGCGTCTCGCGCTGACGGGGGGTTGAGTAAGGGTCGTGTCAGTCATGGCTCACCATTGCTTTACCAATCGCCTGCCGGTCGGCCGGGTGCTCGAACTCGGCGACGATACGCCCGCTGTTCATCACGCCGATCCGGTCCGCCAGGGTCAGTACTTCGTCGAGGTCTTCGCTTATCACCAGCACCGCAGCACCGGCATCACGGGCGGCACGCAGGCGACTGTGCACAGCCTGAGTGGCACGCACATCCAGGCCGCGGCTCGGGCTATGCACCAGCACCAGTTGCGGCTCGCGACTGAATTCGCGGGCAATCACCAGCTTTTGCGCGTTGCCACCGGAGAGCAGGGCAGCGCTCTGCTCCAGTGAGCGCACGCCCTGCACATCGAAATCCGTCACTGCCGCGGCCGCATCCGTCTGCATGCATTTGCCGCGCAGGCGCAGAAACGAGCCGTAACGGCCGCCATGCACCTGGCCGATGGCAAAGTTTTCGGCCACGCTCAGCGAGCCGGCCAGGGCGGCGCCATAGCGGTCGGCCGGAATGCTGGCGATGCGCAACTCACGCCGTTGTTCGGGGCTGGTGCCGCGCAGGTCACCGAAGCCTTCCAGGTGGATCTCACCCTCGGTTGCCTGCGGCAGGCCCATCAGCGCATTGGCCAGCTCAGCCTGACCATTGCCGCCGACCCCGGCAATCCCGTAGATCTGCCCGGCGCGCAGGCACATATCCACACCCGCCAGCGGCCCGTCGCCTGCCGGGCTGCGCAGGCCGCGTACGTGCAGACGCACCGGGCCGGCCGCCGGACCTGGTTGATAACCGGCCTGGTTCGATTCGCCGACAGTGAGGCGCACCAGCTCGTCGACACTGACGCATTGCGGATCCAGCGTCTGGATGGTCTTGCCGCCGCGCATCACCGTGACCCGATCGGCAAAACGCTTCACGTCGGCCATCTTGTGCGTCACCAGCACCACGGCTGCACCCTGGCGGGCGAACGTCTGCACCGTGGAAAGCAGCCGCTCGGCCTCCTGGTCAGTGAGCACTGCAGTGGGTTCATCGAGAATCAGAATACGCGCCCCGGCGAGCAGCACCTTGAGAATCTCCACGCGCTGCTGCTCGGCCACCGACAATTGCTCCACCGGCTGCCGAGGGTCGAGCACGAAACCCAGTTCGGCAGCCTTGGCGCTGATCTGCTGTTCGAGCGACTGCAATCGCTTGCGATAGCTGCCCTGCTGCGGCTGCGTCGGCAGGCCGAGCAGGATGTTCTGCGCCACCGTGAACGGCTTCACCAGCTTGAAGTGCTGATGCACCATGCCGATCCGATGGTGACTGGCGTCCCGCGGGCCGCTGAGTCGCACCGGGTTGTCATCGACCAGCAGGCTCCCGGTTTCCGGGGCGTACAGCCCGGCGGCGATGTTCATCAATGACGACTTGCCGGCGCCGTTTTCCCCGAGCAACGCGTGCACTTCGCCCCAGCAGGCGGTGAAGTGCGCGTCGCTGAGGGCCTTGAAGCCGTCGAACGACTTGTTGATGCTGATGAGTTGCAGCGCATTGACCTGTTTCATTGCTGGGTCTTCACGCCTTTGACGAACCAGTCCATCTTCCACAGATCAGCATCGGCCATGGCTTCGCCGGCAGCGATACGCTCCTTGCCGTCGCGGTCGTTCATAGGGCCGCTGTAGAGAATCTTCTTGCCGGCCAGCAATTCGGCACGGGCCGCCTCGATCCGGGCACGGTTGGCGGCGGAGATCACCGGATCGCTGGTCAGGCTGATATCGGTGCCACCCTGCTGCATCGACAGCAGCGCGCCATGGCCGCTCGGCTGCCAGTTGCCGGCAATGACCTTTTTCAGCTCCGGGGCCAGGTAGCGATCCCACACCCACATCGATGAGCACACGGTCGCCTTGGGCGCGAATTCACTGAGGTCGCGGTGATAGCCGGTGCCATGCACGCCACGCTCTTGGGCGACCAACTGAGGCGTAGGGCTATCCACGTGCTGACCGATAACGTCGGCACCGTTGTCGATCAGCGCCATGGTCGCGGCGCGTTCTTTGACCGGGTCGTTCCAGGCACCGGTGTAGACCACGTTGACGGTCGCCTCGGGATTGATCTGCTGCGCGCCCAGCTCGAATGCATTCACCGTCCAGTTCACCTGGCCGAAGGGATTCGCGGCAATGAACCCCAGCTTGCCGCTCTTCGATGCGGCTGCCGCCGCCATGCCGCACAGGTACTGACTTTCGTAGGTGCGCCCGTAGAAGGATTCGAGGTTGGCCGCGTTGGTGGTGCCCGAGCCGTTCAGGAAAGCGACGTCCGGGTACTTTCTGGCCAGCTCGAGGAAAGTGTCGGAGTAGCCGAATGCGGTGCCAACAATGATGTTGGCGCCACGCGCGATCAGGCGGTCGACCACCGGCGTGATGGCTGCCGCGTTTTCAGGCACGCTCTCCACGAACTGGATCTTCTGGTCGAGTTCGGTTTCCAGTTTCTGCCGCGCCTCATCGAAGGCCTGAGTCCAGCCACCATCGTTGCGGGGGCTGATGTACACCATGGCAATCTTCGGCGGCGCCTTGAGCGTCAACCCTTCGGCCTGAGCCTGACCGACCGCGCTGACCCAGACGGCAGCTGCGTACAGACTTCCCTGCAAAACATTCCTGAACATAAGTCGTTTTCCTGCTGGTAGGCGAATGATTGACCCTCGCTGCTGATCCGGCGGACGCACTGGTTCAGCACGGAACTGGCGATAGCAGCTTCCGTGCCATAAAAATAAATCGTTGATTAACAGTTACTTGGTGATTGGTAACGCTTGAAATGGATCAAATGGTCTGATTTAGAGCGCTTAGTTTGTGCATGGCGCACGAGAAGCGGGCAGCCGGACGCCCAGAGGGCAGGGCTCTGCGACAGACAGGCAGGATGGATCGGGATAGCGCCGGAACGGCGCCAGGATGTCAGGCGGGCAGGTCAGGCCTCAGTCCGTGGCCGCATGCCTTGGCAGATCAGGGTCTGCACGTTGGACAGCACTTCCTCGAAGAACGCCGGGTCGGCCAGGGTCTTGCCGGTGATCGCATGCACCTGGGCGCTGAAATCGGCGTAATGCTGGGTAATGCTCCAGATCGAGAAGATCAGGTGGTAGGGGTCCAGCGGCGCCAACCGGCCGGCGTCGATCCAGCCCTGAATCACCGACACCTTGTTGACCACCATTTGCCGCAATGGCTGTTCGAGCTGCTCTTTGATCAACGGCGCGTCCTGCATGATCTCCATGCAGAACAACTTCGATTCGGCAGGGTGGTCGCGCGACAGCTCCAGCTTGGCGCGGATATAGCGGCGGATCACATCCAGCGGCTCCTGTTCGGCGTCGAAGCTACCGAGCGGCAAGAGCCAGATGTCCAGCAAATGCTGCAACACATTGGTGTACAGCTCCTCCTTGCTGGAAAAGTAATAGAGCAGGTTGGTCTTAGACACGTCGGCAGCCAGGGCTACCTGATCCAGGCTGGTGCCGTGCATGCCGAACTGCGAGAACAGCCCGAGCGCGGCCTGGATGATCGACTTGCGCTTGTTCATGATCTGCAACTGCCGGCGCTGCTCGGACTTGGCGCTCATGGTGCGCGCCACCTTGACCTTTGCGCCTGCCGCAGGCTTGCCGACCTTGCCGGCAGCCTTCTTTACGGGGGTCTTTTTCTTGAGCGGCTTGTCGGCGGCCGCCACATCTGCATCGGGTGTGTTTGTCACTGCCTGAACCACCAAGCGAATCGATGGGCAAGTGTATCAGGTCTGGGTGCTGCGGCAGGTCGGGCGTCGCCCTCTGCAGCCTTTCTCAGGCCACAAGATGCGGACTGAAACACACGGCCATGAGGGAAGTGCCCTATATCGGCTCTTGCGCGCATCAAAATCGAGCGAATATCAGAACGCGAACGGTTCAAATCAGACCATCTGGTCCACATCAAATCTGGATTTCGGCATAAACGATTGATAATAAACTATAAAAAATAACTGGCACGGCGCATGCAAAAGCTCACTTCGACACGTATCCCACATGGCTATACGAGACGAATGGAGAAGGTTATGAAGGTTGGTATCTTTATCCCGATTGGCAACAACGGCTGGTTGATTTCCGAAAATGCCCCTCAGTACAAGCCGACATTCGAGCTGAACAAACAGATCACGCTGGCGGCCGAGCACTACGGTTTCGACTTTGCCTTATCGATGATCAAACTGCGCGGCTTTGG
>JARDZH010000189.1 GCA_029240955.1 Pseudomonas sp.
GGACGGTGCCAAGGCGGCGTTGTTGCGCGAACTGGCGGACCGCGAGGCTTTCGATGATCCGGCGCGGTTGGCCGGGTTTATCAAGGCACTGCCGATGAGGCTCATCAGACCACGCCCGATCGACGAAGCCATCAGCACAGCGGGCGGGGTGACGTTCGAGGCGATGGATGACCGTTTAATGCTCAAGCAGCTGCCGGGCGTGTTTTGCGCCGGCGAAATGCTCGACTGGGAAGCCCCGACCGGCGGCTACCTGCTCACCGCCTGCTTCGCCAGCGGCCGCGCTGCGGCGCTGGGGATGGTTGAGTGGTTGCGCGGGTAAATCCGAAACGCTGTCGCGAGCTTCGCTCCCTCCCACAACCGCCCCGGTGCATCTGAAAAGATGCGTTCAACCGTGGGAGGGAGCGAAGCTCGCGACGGGCGTCACGCGATCTGGCTGACGCTCAGCGTCGCGCGCTTGATCAAGGCTTCTTCTTGCGTGGCCCGGTGTTGAAAACCGGAACCTTGCGTACGGGCTTGACCACAGGGTCCGGCTCGGAATCGCCGCTGTCGACCCACTTGCCCAGATTACGCTTACTGCCTGAAACCTTGGGTTTCTTCGGCTTTTTAGGTTTCTTGAGGATCTGCCCGCTGGCATCGGTGACCGGCACGCGGTGCTCGGGCACGAAGTCCGGTTCGTCCTTGCGCTGCAGGGTTTGACGGGTCAGAACCTCAATGGCCGACAGCAACTCCACTTCATCCGCACACACCAGCGAGATCGCCTCACCGGTCTGCCCGGCGCGGCCAGTACGGCCGATGCGGTGTACGTAATCTTCGGCCACGATCGGCAGGTCCAGGTTGACGACCGTCGGCAGATCGTCGATATCCAGACCACGCGCCGCTACATCGGTGGCGACCAGAATCTGCACTTCATTAGTCTTGAAGCGGTCCAGCGCGCGCTGCCGGGTGGCCTGCGGTTTGTCGCCGTGGATGCCATCAGCATTCAAGCCCAGCGCCTGCAGACGATCGACCAATTGATCGACACCCACACGGGTCTTGGCGAACACCAGTACCTGGCCCCAGCGGTGCTTCTTGAGCAGATGAATGAACAGTTCGCTCTTGCGCTTTTTATCGACCGTCACGACCCACTGTTTGACCGAAGACGCGGCCACGTTGCGCGGGCTGACTTCGATGCTCAGCGGATCATCGAGCATTTGCGAAGCCAACTGACGAATCTCATCGGAGAAGGTTGCCGAGAACAGCAGCGTCTGGCGGCGCTTGGGCAGCGCTGCATAAATACCGCGCAGCTCTTCGGCAAAGCCCAGATCCAGCATGCGATCGGCTTCGTCGAGAATCAGGGTCTGTAGTTGCGAGAACTTCACCGCGTTCTGCCGATGCAGGTCCAGCAGGCGACCTGGCGTTGCGACCAGCACGTCCACCCCACGGCGCAGTTTCATCATTTGAGGATTGATGCTCACCCCGCCGTATACCGCATAAGTGGTCAACGGCAGATGCTCGGCATACTGACGAATGCTCTCGTGAACCTGTTCGGCCAGCTCGCGAGTCGGCGCCAGCACCAGCGCGCGAACCGAATTGGGCGCGACCTTCGGGCCTTCCATGGTCAGGCGTTGCAGCAGCGGCAGGGCAAAACCTGCGGTCTTGCCAGTGCCGGTCTGAGCGGCTGCCATCAGGTCACGGCCTGCCAGAACCGGAGGGATCGCCTGGGTCTGCACAGGCGTCGGGGTCTGGTAGCCGAGCGCTTCGAGCGCGCGCAGCAAAGGTTCGATCAGGCCGAGAGAAGCGAATGTCATGGGGGTACCGTAGGGATAAATTCAGCGCAAGGCGCGCAGTTTACCCTGTCCGGCACACCTCAGTCAGTGGGTGCGCGCGCTCGCCACCTCTGGCGCCTGCGGTTTGCGCCACTGCGGCAGACCGATCAGCACCACGGCGCTGATGATCACCACCATCGCCAGGCATTCTTCAGTGCCGATGGTTTCGCCTGCGAAGAGCACGCCCAGCAGCACCGCCACCGCCGGGTTGACGTAGGCGTAGCTGGTCGCCGCAGCCGGACGCACGTTCTTGAGCAGGTACATGTAGGCGCTGAACGCGACGATGGAGCCGAACACCACCAGATACAACAACGCGCCCCAGCCGGCCGCCGTCGGCATGTGTTCAAGCCGTTCGCCGCTCAGGGCGCTGGCGAGCAGCAACATGACGCCGGCCATGATCATTTCTGCGCCGCTGGCCATCGGCCCTTTCGGCAGCGGCAGGTATTTGCTCAGTACCGAGCCGAACGCCCAGGCCGCCGAGGCGAAGATCACCATGGCTGCGCCGTATGGACTGGCCTGCATGTTCGAACCCAGGTTCAGCAGACCGATACCGATCAGGCCAAGCACAATGCCCGCCCATTCAAGATTGGTGGTGCGATTGCCCCAGAACAGGCCGAACAGCAAGGTGAACAGCGGCATGGTCGCGATAGCCAGCGCCGCAACACCGGACGCGACACCCGCGTGCTCGGCCAGCGTAACGCCGCCATTGCCGCAGCCCAGCAGCAGAAAACCAATGATGGCCGCGGCTTTCCACTCGGCCCAGGTCGGCGACGGCACACCGCGCCAGCGCAGGAACGCATACATGAGGCTGCCGGCGATGACGAAACGAGTGCCCGCCATCATCAACGGCGGCCAGGATTCGACCCCGATGCGGATCGCCAGATAGGTCGACCCCCATACAAGGTAAAGCGCGATGAATGCACCGATAAGCAGTAACGGAAAACGACGATTGGAAGGCATGTCCATTGCTCTGGGAATTGTTCGAATTGAGCAACTATTGTATGAAAGCAAACAGCGGAGATTAATCGGCAAAAGCTGTTTAAACGTCCGCCTGGCTTTCTAATCAACGGTTATCCGGGCATAACGCCTTGGATTGCAAAAATTCGCTCTCTCCCCCAAGGCTCAAGCATGTCACTGGATAAATACGATCGGATTCTGCTTCAGGCGCTGCTGGAAAACGGCCGCGCTTCGTTCGCCCAGTTGGCGAAGCTCGTCAACCTGTCCGCGCCTGCCGTGGCCGAACGCGTTGCGAAACTGGAAGCCAGCGGCGTGATCACCGGCTACGAAGCCAAGGTCGATCTGTCGAAGATGGGGTTATCCATTGAATGCATCATCGAGCTGCGCATGGCCAGCCACGGTAACCAGCAGGCCTACGACGAACTGTGGAAGATCCCCGAACTGATCCAGTGCCACCGCGTGACCGGCGACCCTTGCGTGATCATGCGTGCGGCCGTGGATTCGATGCCGCATCTGGAAGACCTGATCAATCGCGTCGCGCAGTTCGGCTTCAGCAAGACGTCCATCATTCTTTCCACCGCCGTGCAGCGCCGCGTGCCGCTCAATCACCTGCAGCCGCAGGCAAGGCTGGAAAAGCCGCCGGTCAAAGTCCGCGCTGACGCTTGATCGCGTCGCTGATCTTCGCGGCCGGTACTTTCTGCAACGAGCACAGCATCTGGTGGGAAATGCTCGACAGGCCGTGGGTCTGGCGCAGTTCGTTGGTCAGATAAGCCGTCAGGTTGGCCGCCATTTCGGCGTCGGCCATTGCCCGGTGAGCCTTGCCGGTATTGGGCAGGCGGGCGTAGCTGGTCAGGGTACCGAGCTTGTGGTTCGGCGCGCCGGGCATCAGACGACGCGCCAGCAGCAGTGAACAGGCGAAACTCTGCTGACGGCTGCGCTGAATGCGGGACAGCTCGAAATCCCAGAACTTCTGGTCGAAGGACGCATTGTGCGCAACGAGCGGAGTCGTGCCCACGAAGTCGCTGACGTCACCCATGACCCGCTCGGCTGACGGCGCAGTGCGGATCATGCTGTTGCTGATGCCGGTCAGCCCTTCGATGAACGCAGGAATACGTACCCCGGCATTCATCAGGCTCTGATAGCGGTCGACGATGCGGCCCTGCTCCATGATCACCACGGCGATCTCGGTTGCGCGGCAGCCTTGGCCGGGGGATATGCCAGTGGTTTCAAAGTCGATGACGGCGACACGTTCCTGCACTTGATACGGACCTTTCAGAGTTTCATTTCAGAAGAAGCGCGCCTTCGATCGGCACGTAGCGCGTGGCGGCGCGAATCAGCGAATTGGCAGTCAGCCCCGGTACGCCATAGGCGACGGCTTCCACGCCATGTTTGTTGATGATGCGTTCGAGCAGCAGGTCGAAGTCGCCATCACCGGAGGCCAGCACGACCTCGTCCACCTGTGGCGCGACGTCCATGATATCGATGGTGATGCCGACATCCCAGTCGCCTTTGGCTGAACCGTCGCTGCGCTGGATGTACGGTTTGAGTTTTACCGTGAAACCCAGGTTGCGCAGTATCTGCTGAAACTGCTGCTGCTTGGTGTCGCCGCGATCAATGGCATAGGCATAGGCTTCGACGATCTGCCCGCGCTTGCTGACGTCCGCCCACAGCGCGGCGTAGTTGAAGTGACAACCATGCGCCTGGCGCACGGTGTAGTAGAGATTCTGTACATCGGCGAACACAGCGATCTTCTTCACCGCAACTCCTCATGCGCAGGCAACTGGCCGGCTGGCGACCAGTATGCCAGCTTGCGCCCGCCGGTAGGAGCGAGTTGTGGAGACCTCTTCGCGCGATGCCTGTGGGAGCGGCTTTAGCCGCGAAAGGGCTGGTACAGCCGAAACATCGGCGTCGACTGACGCTATGTTTTCGCGGCTAAAGCCGCTCCTACGAAATTGGCGCCGCCATCGAATTGCGGTCAGACAAACGAATCATCATCCGAAAACACATCCCCGCCATCATCAAAGCCATCGTCGCTCACGTATTGCGAATCGGGCTGCTGCCAGTCACCTTGGTCATGGCTCTGAACCGGCTGATCGTCATGAATCACCTCAACAATTTCCTGCGGCTGGTCATGATGACTGAACAGGCTGCTGATGCCTTCGGCCAGCATCACGCCACCTGCCACGCCCGCAGCAGTTTGCAGCGCTCCACCGAGAAAGCCGCTGCCGCGAGGGACTTGTGGCGCTGAATAACCCGGCTGCTGAGCAGGGGATGGCGCAGCGGCCGGCCCATCGCGCCAGCCTCCGGAAGCCGGCTGTGAAGGACGCGACGCGCCGCTGCCAAAAATGCCGGACAGAAACCCACCACCGGTCGACCCGGAAGACGACTGCCCGCGAGCCTGCTGAAGCTCGGCCTCGAGTTTGCGGATTTGCTCGTCCCGCTCCTGAACCTGCCGGTTGAGCTGATTGACCGCCGCTTCCTGAACCAGGATCGCCTGAGTCATGTAATAAGGCGCGGCCGGCTGGCGCGTCAGGTGTTCCTTGATTCGCGCCTCGGCAGCGGCATCACGGGGCGCCGACGCGCTTTCGGCGTCCTTGAGTTTCGAGAAAAGACCATCGATCAGAGTTTGTTCTTCGCTGTTCATGGCAACCTCGCTGGAAAGCCGCTGAGTC
>JARDZH010000190.1 GCA_029240955.1 Pseudomonas sp.
CGCGTGCCTTGCGGGAAATAACGCATCACCCAGTCGATCATCTGATCACGGCTGCGCTGGTATTGCGCGCGCATGCGGCGCAGGTGCGGTTCATAGTGGCCGCCCTTGAGGAAGTCGGCGATCGCCAGTTGCGGCTGAGGCGCTGTCGAGCCAGTGCCGATGTACTTCATGTGCAGCACCTGGTCCAGATAGCGCCCCGGCGCTACCCAGCCCACACGCAAGCCGGGCGCGAGGGTTTTGGAAAACGAACTGCACAGCAGGACCCGGCCATCGTCGTCGAATGACTTGATGGTACGCGGGCGAGGGTAGCTGTACGCCAGGTCGCCATACACATCGTCTTCGATGATCGCCACATCGAAGCGTTGCGCCAGCGTCAGCAATGCCCGCTTGCGTGCCTCGGGCATGACGTAACCCAGCGGGTTATTGCAGCTGGGCGTCAACTGGATGACTTTGATCGGCCACTGCTCCAGCGCCAGCTCAAGCGCTTCCAGGCTGATGCCGGTCAGTGGATCGGTGGGAATCTCCAGCGCTTTCATACCCAGACCTTTAAGGGTCTGCATGGCACCGAAGAAGCTGGGCGAGTCTACTGCAACGATATCTCCCGGCGAACACAACGCGCGCACGCAGGCCGAAAGCGCTTCATGGCAGCCGCTGGTGATCAGCAAGTCATTGGCAGACAGGTTGCAGCCCGAATCCAGCATCAACCGCGCAACCTGTTCGCGAAGTGTATGGACACCGCTGATGTTGTCGTAATACAGACCGGGCATGTCCTGATGACGACTGAGCTGACTCAATGAGCGCATCAGCGGTCGCAGGGTCGGGCTGGTGACGTCGGGCATCCCGCGCCCCAGCTGGGTGACAGCCTCGGCAGGCGATACTCGAAGCAGATCCAGCACTTGATCCCATTGGGAGATATCCACAGGCCGCTGCATCGGGCGCCCGACCACCGGCAGCGCCGGAGCCTGGCGACTGGCCGAAACAAAGTAGCCGGATTTGGGCCTGGGCGTTGCCAGCCCGCTGTCTTCCAGAACCCGATACGCCTGCTGAACGGTGCTCAAGCTCACGCCATGCTCGACGCTCAGCGCGCGCACCGAGGGCAAGCGGTCACCAGGGCGGTAAAAGCCGTTTTCGATGCGTGAACCGAGCAGCTCAGCGAGGTTGACGTACAGGGTCATAACGTACTCTTGAATGGTCGCGCGAAAGGAAACGGTACAGATGCGGCCAAAATATAACATTCAGTACGATTTGCACATGATCTGTATGGAAAATTAACCAGCAGTTTGAATCTGTAATGCTTAACTCAGCCCGGTCATCATGGATCACATTGGACGTGACGGAGGATAGGGTATGAACGGGCTTACAGATGTGCGGCTGATGCTCCTTGGCAGGGAGCTGGAACAGGAGAATGACCGCGCGAACGCACTCGACCGAATCGCGCCGCACAAGAGCGTGCCAGCGGGGATGGGCCGCTGGGCGTTATACCGGCACCGCGCGAAATCCCGGCGTGCATTGCTTGAGCTGACCGATGCCCAGCTGCGCGACATAGGGCTGGATTTTCGCGAAGCGCGAATCGAAGCGATGAAACCGTTCTGGCGGGACTGAACGATCAGCGCAACGCTTTGAGACGGTGCCACAGCATGCCCAGCGCGAGCAGCGGCGAGCGCAAATGTCTGCCGCCTGGGAACGTCATGTGTGGCACCTTGGCGAACAACTCGAAACCGCTGCTGTGCTGACCGGCGATGGCCTCGCCGAGCAGGCGCCCGGCCAGGTGCGTGGCGTTGAGGCCGTGGCCGGAGTAGGCCTGGGCATAAAAAACGTTGGGTTGATCCTTGAGGCGACCAATCTGCGGCAGGCGGTTGGCGCCGATACCGATCATGCCACCCCACTGATAATCGATGCGCACCCCGGCCAGTTGAGGAAAGACTTCAAGCATCTTCGGACGCATGTAACCGGCAATGTCCTTCGGGTCGCGCCCCGAGTAATGGCACGCTCCGCCGAACAGCAGACGCCGGTCGCTGGACAGCCGGTAATAGTCCACGGTAACGCGCTGGTCGCACACCGCCATGTTCTGCGGCAATAACTGGCGCGCCTGCTCTTCACTCAAAGGTTCGGTCGCGATGATGTAGCTGCCGGCGGGCAGGACCTTGCCGCCGATCTCAGGATTCAGATCATTCAGATAGGCATTGCAGCCCAACACCAGGGTTTGCGCCTGTACCGTGCCCTGAGCCGTGTGCACTTTAACCTGCGGGCCGTAGTCGATGCGGGTTACGGCCGACCGTTCAAACACTTGGACGCCCAGCGATTCCGCGAGCGCTGCCTCGCCAAGCGCCAGGTTCAAAGGATGCAAATGTCCGGAGCCCATGTCGATCAGGCCTCCGGCATAGCGATCCGACCCGACTACGCTGTGCATGTCCTGCGGCTGCACCAGCTTCAACTCGTGGCGATAGCCAAGCCCGCGCAGTTCTTCGGCGTCCTCGGCAAAGCCGTCGAACTCGCGGGGCTTGTTGGCGAGATCGCAGTAACCCCATTTAAGGTCGCAGTCGATACCGTGACGCTCGACGCGCTGGCGCACGATCTCCACAGCTTCAAGCCCCATGAGCTTGAGCTGACGCACGCCTTCGTCGCCGACAACCGGCCGGAACTGTTCCACGCCGTGCCCGACACCGCGAATCAACTGGCCGCCGTTGCGTCCGCTGGCACCCCAACCGATCTTGCGCGCTTCCAGCAGGGCGACGCTCAGCCCGCGCTCAGCCAGCTCAATGGCCGTGTTCAACCCGGAAAACCCGCCGCCCACCACACACACATCCACTTTCAACTCGCCTTGCAGGGCAGGGTAATCCGGCTGCGGATGACTGCTGGCGGCATAGTAGGAAGCGGCATGCTGATCGGACGCGCGTGCGTTCATGAGGTGTCCTGTCGGTGGCGATTGAGCAAACGACTGGGAGGATAAGCCGCTGTCACCTGCCTGCCAACTCAGGCAGAATCGCCGCGAAGTGTTCAGATGGCCCGGTCAATGAGTTGCAACAGTCAGAAAATCCGCGATTTGAGGCGGCAGATTCCTGCATTCGAATGTGTGCCGGGCTGCCACGACTGCTGCGGGCCGGTCACCACCTCGTCGGAGGAAATGTCCCGCCTGCCCCGCAAGACTGCTGCCGAGCAGGAAGCGGCGATGAACGAGCTGAACTGCGTGCACCTTGGCCCTCAAGGCTGCACGGTCTATGAAGAGCGGCCTCTGATCTGCCGGCTGTTCGGCACCACCCCAACCTTGCCTTGCCCGAACGGGCGGCGTCCGGCCGAACTGATCCATCCCCGGGTCGAGAAGCAGGTCCACGCGTTCATTGCCTCGACCCGGCAAGTACTGGTCTGAAAAACGTCAGTCCGCAATCGGTAGACTGAGGCTTTCCTTCACTTCTTCCATGACGATGTAACTCTTGGACTCACGCACATGGGGCAGCTTGAGCAGAATGTCGCCCAGCAGTTTGCGGTAGGACGCCATCTCGGAAATTCGAGCCTTGACCAGATAGTCGAAGTCGCCCGAAACCAGATGGCACTCAAGTACGTGGGGCAGCTTGAGTACCGCGCGACGAAACTCTTCGAAGGTGTCGCCGGACTTGTAGTCCAGGCTGATTTCGACGAATACCAGCAGGCTGGCCTTGAGACTCTGCGGGTTGAGCCGGGCGTTGTAGCCCATGATGATCCCTTCACGCTCCAGCCGGCGTACACGCTCGGTGCAGGGCGTCGTCGACAGACCGACCCGCTCGCCCAATTCCGTGAATGAAATGCGTCCGTCCGCCTGCAGGATGCGCAGGATACTGCGATCGATCTTGTCCAGCTCGCGTTTTGACTGGTGTTGGGTGCGCACAGCTGAGTTCCTCGCTACCAAAGCATTCTTTACCGGGAATTAACCCTGAATATACGCAGTTATATGGCGAGATTCACTGCTCGATGCTTCATATACTGCGCACATCCTTGCTTAAAACTTCAAAACGTCAGCGGATATCCGCGATGAGGTCATCGACATGCGCGTTCTGGTCCTGGGTAGTGGTGTCATCGGTACAACGAGTGCCTATTATCTGGCCCGCGCGGGTTTTGAAGTCACCGTCGTGGACCGCCAGCCGGCAGCGGCGATGGAAACCAGTTTTGCCAACGCAGGACAGGTGTCACCGGGTTACGCGTCTCCCTGGGCCGCGCCGGGCGTGCCGCTCAAGGCGATCAAGTGGCTGCTGCAGCGCCATGCGCCGCTGGCGATCAAGGCAACGGCCGATATCGATCAATACCTGTGGATGGCGCAGATGCTGCGCAATTGCACCGCCACCCGTTATGCGGTGAACAAGGAACGCATGGTGCGGCTGTCCGAATACAGCCGAGACTGCCTCGACGAGCTGGCTGCTGAAACCGGTATTTCCTACGAAGGCCGCAAGCTCGGTACTACACAACTGTTCCGCACCCAGGCGCAGCTGGACAACGCCGCTAAAGACATCGCCGTTCTGGAGCAATCCGGCGTGCCTTATGAGCTGCTGGATCGTGAAGGCATTGCCCGCGTGGAACCCGCGCTGGCGGGCGTGACCGATATTCTCAGCGGAGCGTTGCGCCTCCCCAACGACCAGACCGGCGACTGCCAACTGTTCACCACCCGCCTCGCCGAAATGGCGGTCAAACTGGGTGTCGAATTTCGCTACGGCCAGAACATCGAACGGCTTGATCACGCCGGTGATCGCATCAACGGCGTGTGGATCGACGGCAAGCTGGAAACCGCCGACCGCTACGTACTGGCGCTGGGCAGCTACTCGCCACAGCTGCTCAAGCCGCTGGGCATCAAGGCGCCGGTTTATCCGCTCAAGGGCTACTCGCTGACGGTGCCGATCACCAATGGCGAGATGGCACCGACCTCGACCATTCTCGATGAAACCTACAAAGTCGCCATCACCCGCTTCGACAACCGCATTCGCGTGGGTGGCATGGCGGAAATCGCCGGCTTCGACCTGTCGCTCAACCCGCGTCGGCGCGAAACACTGGAGATGATCGTCGGCGATCTTTATCCTCACGGCGGCGACCTGTCCCACGCCAGTTTCTGGACCGGCCTGCGGCCGACAACGCCAGACGGTACGCCGATCGTGGGAGCGACTGCTTTCCGCAACCTGTTCCTGAATACCGGGCACGGCACGCTCGGCTGGACAATGGCCTGCGGTTCCGGCCGCTTGCTCGCCGACCTGATGGCCCGCAGAAAGCCGCAGATCAGCGCCGAAGGCCTGGATATCTCGCGCTATGGTGGCGCCAAAGAGAGCCTGAAACACGGCGATCCGGAACCGGCGCGTCAGTCGTTGCAGCGATAAGGACGTGCGACCGGCCGACCTGGCAGCAACCTAATTTTTCCTTGGCCCGGCGACCGCCCTCGGCGTCGGGCTTTTTTCACTTTTCAGGCAAGAACTTCCC
>JARDZH010000191.1 GCA_029240955.1 Pseudomonas sp.
GACGGCTGTGATCACCACGAACAGCAGATACAGAGTCATCACCAGCATGTAGTACCAGCCGACCGTATTCGCGGCCCAGTTCTGGGCCGCCAGCAACCATTCGCCACTGGCCTGCGGGAAGGCAATCACGACACAACCGAAGATCAGGATGAAGCTCGCGGCGAAATAGAAAACCGGTGCATTCATGCGCACCTGACCGCTGGATGGGGTACTCGATGCACTCATGAATGGCGCACCTGTGTTGCGAAGAAAGGCATTGCGAAAAGCGAATATGGCAAAGGTCAGCCTCCTGTTGTGAGCGGGCAGCGAACCACCGGTTTTAATTGAACGAGCGTTCAATTAAAACATGGATGCGCCTGAAATGGCTAATTGCAGGCAGGTACACGCATGCTCGGGCGTGGCTATGACGCCCGGCTACAGGGGTTCGTTCCGCTTGTCGGGAGGCAATCGCGACATAACCTGCCGCTGCCTTGAAGCTGCTACTTCGGTGCGCCGTCGTTCTGCTGCAGAAGGTTTGCCTGGGTCAGGTTGCAACCGGCCGGAACGCTGCGCGTCAGCCAGACATTGCCGCCGATGGTCGAGCCTTGGCCGATCGTGATGCGGCCAAGAATCGTCGCACCCGCGTAGATGACCACGTCATCTTCGACGATGGGATGGCGCGCATGGCCTTTCTGCAGTTGCCCGTCTTCGTCAGCCGGAAAGCGTTTGGCGCCCAAAGTGACGGCCTGATAGATGCGGACTCGCTCCCCGATAATCGCCGTTTCGCCAATCACCACGCCTGTGCCGTGGTCGATGAAGAAACTCGGGCCGATCTGCGCGCCGGGGTGGATGTCGATACCGGTCGCCGAATGGGCGATCTCGGAGCTGATACGCGCAAGCAATGGCAAACCGGCGCGGTACAGGTGATGCGCCAGACGGTGGTGAATCACCGCCAGAATACCCGGATAGCACAGCAGCACTTCATCAACGCTGCGCGCTGCAGGATCGCCGTGATAGGCGGCCAGCACGTCGGTGTCCAGCAAGCGACGAATGTCCGGCAGAGCGCTGGCGAAATCCTGAATCAGCACCAGTGCCCGCTCGTCGATGCCCGCCAGATCTTCGCCCTGCTGTTGCGCGACGTGGCGCAGCTCAAGCCGCGCCTGTGCTAGCAATGCATTGAGCGCAACATCCAGCGTGTGGCCAACGTAGAAGTCCTCGCTCTCTTCACGCAGGTCCACAGGACCGAGACGCATCGGAAACAGCGCCCCGCTCAAGGCTTCGAGTATCTCGCTCATGGCTGCGCGCGATGGCAATTCGCGGCCGCCATGCTCGCCGCTCACCCTTCTGTTGCGAGTGCGCCAATCGTCGCGGGCATCACGCAGCTGACTGACGATCCGCTGCAACTGCCAGTGGCTGGAACGACCGGGGGCAGATGCTTGTGGGATATCGCTCACGCTGGATTCTCCTGGTGTCTGAAAGAGTCGAGTGCCGTTGACCACAGCTGCACCACTCTACGGCAAAGGTTCGCGGGAAAAAAATAACTATTTGTATAGGGCTTCGCTGCCGGATGCATGGACAAGCGCGGGTTGCTGCACGCGGATCGTCTGCCTATAGTCCGGAGATTATCCTTACGGCTCTTTCCCACCATGATCGAAAAACAGCTCGCCCGCTTCAATCGCCTGGACCTGATCAGCGCGCCCACCGCCCTGGAAAAGCTCGATCGGCTGTCGAGCTGGGCGGGCCGTGATATCTACATCAAGCGTGACGACACCACGACGCTGGCGATGGGTGGCAACAAGGTCCGTAAGCTGGAATACCTCGCCGCGGACGCGCTCGCGCAAGGCGCCGATACCTTGATTACCGCGGGTGCAATCCAGTCCAACCACGTTCGCCAGACCGCCGCACTGGCCGCCCGTCTGGGGCTGGGTTGCGTTGCACTGCTGGAAAACCCGATCGGTACCGAAGACCGCAACTACCTGGGCAACGGTAACCGTCTGCTGCTTGAACTGTTCGACGCCAAAGTCGAGTTGGTGGACAGCCTGGACAACGCCGACGAGCTGCTGCACGCACTGGCCGCCCGTTTGCGCGCCAGCGGCAAGAAGCCTTATCTGGTGCCGATCGGCGGTTCAAGCCCGGTGGGTGCGCTGGGTTATGTGCGAGCAGGCCTGGAACTGGCGGAACAGATCAAGCAGAGCGGACTGGAGTTCGCGGCGGTCGTCCTGCCTTCAGGCAGTGCGGGAACGCACAGTGGCCTGGCGCTCGCTCTGGCCCATACACTTCCAGAGTCGCCCGTCGTCGGCGTCACCGTATCGCGCAGTGAAGAAGCCCAGCGACCCAAGGTCCAGAGCCTTGCCGAGCGAACCGCCGAGCTTCTGAATGTCTCGCTGCCTGACGCATTCCGGGTTGAACTGTGGGACGAATATTTCGGCCCGCGCTACGGCGAACCGAATGCTGGCACGCTGGCTGCGATCAAGCTGGTTGCCAGTCATGAAGGCGTCCTGCTAGACCCGGTTTATACCGGTAAGGCCATGGCGGGTATGCTCGACGGCATCGGTCGCCAACGCTTCAACGATGGGCCGTTGATCTTCCTGCATACCGGTGGCGCGCCTGCACTGTTCGCGTACCCCGACGTGTTTTCCGGTTGAGAAGGTTCACGGCTGATGGCCTGAACCACTATATTCCCGAATCAGATATGAAGATCGTTTTTAGTTATTTTTATTTATAAGGCTTCGGCTTTATAGTCTCGCGCGCAAAGCCGACCCAACCAATGCGTTCTGGTCCGGTCTGAAAATTGCGTGGCGTTTCCACAATCCCATTGGCATTTCGAACAACAAAAGAGGCTCGCATGAACATTTCCGCTATTCGTCGTACGTTTCTGGTGTCGGCGCTGGGCCTGATCCTGGGCTCTGGCGTTGCAGGGCAAGCCATGGCGGGCGAGCAACTGCAGAAGATCAAGGACAGCGGCACCCTGAACGTCGGCGTGGAAGGCACTTATCCGCCGTTCAGTTTCGTTGACGAGAACGGCAAACTGACCGGTTTCGAAGTGGAGCTGTCCGAGTTGTTGGCCAAAGAACTGGGCGTCAAGGCCAAGGTCCAGCCAACCAAGTGGGACGGCATTCTGGCGGCGCTGGAGTCCAAGCGTCTGGACGTGGTCGTCAACCAGGTCACGATCTCTGAAGAGCGCAAGAAGAAGTACGATTTCTCCGAGCCTTACACCATTTCCGGCATTCAGGCGCTGACCCAGAAAAAGAACGAAGGCGCGTTCAAGACCGCTCAGGACCTGACCGGCAAGAAAGTCGGCGTCGGCCTTGGCACCAACTACGAGCAATGGCTGAAGGAAAACGTGCCGGGCGCTGTAGTGCGTACCTACGACGATGATCCGACCAAATACCAGGATCTGCGCGTGGGCCGCATCGACGCCATTCTGGTCGACCGCCTTGCTGCGCTGGAGCTGGTCGCCAAGACCAAAGACACCCTGGCCGTTTCCGGCGAAGCCTTCTCTCGTCAAGAAGCGGGCGTTGCGCTGCGCAAGGGCGAACCTGAACTGTTGGAAGCCATCAACAAGGCACTCGACAAGCTGCGCGCAGACGGCACGCTTGCCAAGCTGTCGCAGAAGTATTTCAACGCTGACGTGACCAAATGATCGAAGAGAGCCTAAAGCTCGCGGTGGAGTCCGCGCCCTTTCTGCTCAAGGGCGCGTACTACACGGTCATCCTCAGCCTGGGCGGGATGTTTTTCGGATTGGTGCTGGGCTTCGGCCTGGCACTGATGCGTCTGTCGCGCTTCCGATTGCTGAGCGGGATCGCCCGCGTTTACGTGTCATTCTTTCGTGGCACGCCGTTGCTGGTTCAGCTGTTCATGATTTATTACGGCCTGCCGCAGTTGGGTCTTGAACTGGACCCGTTGCCGGCAGCGCTCATCGGTTTCTCCCTGAACATGGCCGCATACGCCTGCGAGATCTTGCGTGCCGCCATCGGTGCCGTGGACCGTGGACAGTGGGAAGCGGCCGCCAGTATCGGCATGACCCGCTGGCAGACCATGCGCCGCGCGATCCTGCCGCAGGCTGCGCGCACCGCCCTGCCGCCCTTGGGCAACAGCTTCATCTCGCTGGTCAAGGACACGGCGCTGGCCGCGACGATTCAGGTGCCTGAGCTGTTCCGTCAGGCGCAACTGATCACCGCCCGCACCTTTGAAATCTTCACCATGTACCTGGCCGCTGCGCTGATCTACTGGGTTCTGGCGACCGTGCTTTCGCACTTCCAGAACCGACTGGAAGCAAGGGTCAATCGGCATGACCGGGAGTCCTGACGCATGATCGTGGTTGAAAAACTCACCAAACAATTCAAAGGCCAGGAAGTGCTCAAGGGCATCGACCTGCGAATCGAAGCGGGCGAAGTGGTTGCCATCATCGGTCCCAGCGGATCGGGCAAGACCACTTTGCTGCGCTGCCTGAACCTGCTTGAAGAGCCCACCAGCGGCCGGATCAAGGTGGGTGACATCGAGATCGACGGCACTCGTCCGTTGAGCCAGCAGCAAGGGCTGATTCGTCAGCTGCGGCAGCAGGTCGGGTTCGTGTTCCAGAACTTCAATCTGTTCCCGCATCGCACGGCGCTGGAAAACGTCATCGAAGGCCCGGTAGTGGTCAAGAAGATCGCCCGCGAAAGCGCCGTTGCGCTGGGGCGCAAGCTGCTTGCGAAAGTAGGACTGACCGGCAAGGAAGATGCCTATCCACGGCGTCTTTCCGGCGGGCAGCAGCAACGCGTCGCGATTGCACGAGCCTTGGCGATGGAGCCGCAGGTCATTCTGTTCGACGAGCCGACTTCGGCGCTGGACCCGGAACTGGTCGGCGAAGTGCTGACGGCGATCCGTGCCCTGGCGGAAGAAAACCGCACCATGGTTATCGTGACTCACGAAATGAGTTTCGCGCGTGATGTTGCCAACCGGGTGATCTTTATCGACAAAGGCGTAATCGTCGAGCAAGGCGAAGCCAAAGCATTGTTCGCAAACCCTCAACAGGAACGCACTCGTCAGTTTCTGGAACGCAGTCGGGCTTGATCCTACAAGCTCATTCAAACATCGCGGCGCTTTCCGGCGCCGCGCTTATCGGCTTTACATTTCCACAATAAAATATTGATCGGAATTATTGGCCTGAATGGCCTGAGCATGGGCAGCTTTAATCGACGAACAGAAACAATCTCCCACTTATTCTCTCCTGCTCAAGTGGATACAGGTAATGGCTGCCAGCCAGCCCCAGACCGCGAGCTCTGCCAAGCGTGTGCGCGGGCCTGGCTTTTCTTGATCTGCATCAATCATTGGTAGGACATGTGTTAGCAGAGCAGTGTTAGCACCGGCTACGCCCTGTAGGAAACTTCTAATTTTCTTTCAAGCTGACTTTTCACGTCAAATGCGTATTGACAACTAACTACAAAGCCAATTAGCTCA
>JARDZH010000192.1 GCA_029240955.1 Pseudomonas sp.
CCGTCCACGGAACCGTCTGGCCGGAAAGCTCCGAGGGCCATGAAGTTGATGATCGTTGCGCTACCGGCCTCCCCCGTGACAAAACCACCACCTACATCACCCGATGCTGTGATGATTGTCCCGCCGTGAGAGGTGAGGCTCCCTGAATAGGCCATAGGACGACCATTCACCTGAATGGAAGGAAAGCCTGTGGTAATGACAGCGCCGCATCCGCAGGTATCGCCAACCCGCGCAGAGCCTGCGGAGTTAAGGGTGATGTTATCACTGGCAGAGGTGATGGCGGTTGCGCCGTGGCCGGGTATCGGGCAGACATGTTTGTCACCCGATCAAGCAGAAAAAATCATTGCGAGCCGTCCTTGTGGCTTCGTCCATAAAAATCACCAGCCTGAAGCGGGCTCGAAGGAGGCTACGGAAAACTGAAGGGCGGGGCTGTAGGCTGACTCTCTACCTCGGGTGGAATGCTTCTTTGAAAATTGGGCGAAATGGAATGGCGCAATGATTCCGGGTGTGCAGGCACATCTGTGTCGAACAACCCATGCATCTTCGTCGCTCAGTCAATAAACCGGTGTTCTCGCGTCTCGCCCAATAACAGCGGGCGGTTCAGCTCGGCGATCTGGCGGATGTAATCCCACAGCAACGTGATCCGCTTGAGCTTGCGCAGGTCCTCCCGGCAGTACATCCAGAAATGCCGAGTGATGTTCACCTCGTCTGCCAGAACCGGTAGCAGGCGCGAGTCCTGGCTGGCGAGGAAGCAGGGCAGAATCGCAAGGGCGCGCCCCTGCAGCGCGGCAGTGTACTGGGCGATCACGCTGGTGCTGCGCAACTGGGCCTGAGCGTTGGGCAGCAGGTTGCTCAGGTACAGCAGCTCGGAGCTGAATGCCAGATCGTCGACGTAGCTGATAAAGGCGTGCTCGGTCAGATCTTCCTTGCGCTGAATGGGCGAGTGCGTGTCCAGGTATTCGCGAGTGGCGTAGAGCCTCAAGGTGTAGTCGCAGAGTTTGCAACAGACGTACGGGCCGTGCTCCGGCCTTTCGAGCGCAATGACGATGTCCGCCTCGCGCTTGGACAGGCTGATGAAATGCGGCAGCGGCAGGATATCCACCGAAATCGTCGGATAGCTGTCGAGGAAATGGCTGAGTTGCGGCGTGATGAAAAAACTGCCAAAGCCTTCGGTGCAACCCATGCGGATGTGCCCTGACAGCGCGACGCCTGAACCTGAAACCTGTTCGCACGCCAGGTGCAGCGTGCTTTCGATGGACTCGGCGTAACCCAGCAACCGTTGCCCTTCGGCGGTCATGATAAAGCCGTTGTTGCGCGACTTTTCGAACAGCAGCGTTCCGAGTGAGCTTTCAAGCGAAGTGATGCGACGTGACACGGTCGTGTAATCCACAAGCAGGCGTTTGGCGGCACTGCTGACCTTACGGGTGCGAGCCACTTCGAGGAAAAACTTCAGGTCATCCCAATTCATCGAACCCAGGGACGTGACGTTTTTTTGCATGTTGCACCTGCTTTTATGTGCGTTCTTGTTAGAAGTTTGCACACCTATACTCCAATGCGTGTCCTCGACCAAGCCCCGTATCGACGGGTCTTCATCATTGGAGAATGGCTGTCATGAACGCCTTAGAGAACAACAACAAAACGGCACTGACTCGTGTGAAGCTGCTGATTGGCGGCGAAATGATCGAATCGCAAAGCAGCGAATGGCACGACGTCATCAACCCTGCTACTCAACAGGTGCTGGCTCAGGTGCCTTTCGCCACTGCAGCAGAGGTCGACGCAGCGGTGGCCGCCGCGCAGAAGGCATTTGTCAGCTGGCGCGAAACACCGATTGGCGCTCGCATGCGCATCATGCTCAAGTATCAGGCGCTGATTCGCGAGCACTCCACACGTATCGCGGCTGTACTCAGTGCCGAGCAGGGCAAGACGCTTGCGGACGCAGAAGGCGATATTTTCCGCGGGCTGGAAGTCGTCGAGCACGCTTGCTCGATTGGCACCCTGCAAATGGGCGAGTTCGCTGAGAACGTCGCCAGTGGCGTGGACACCTATACGCTGCGACAGCCTTTGGGCGTTTGCGCTGGCATCACGCCATTTAACTTTCCGGCAATGATCCCGTTGTGGATGTTTCCGATGGCGATCGCGTGCGGCAACACCTTCGTACTCAAACCCTCGGAGCAGGATCCATTGTCGACCATGCTTCTGGTGGATCTGGCGATCGAGGCAGGCATTCCGGCGGGTGTGCTGAACGTCGTACACGGCGGCAAAGAGGTGGTCGACGCGCTTTGCACTCATAAAGCGATCAAGGCAATTTCCTTCGTCGGTTCGACCGCCGTCGGCACGCACGTCTATAACCTCGCGGGCCAGCACGGCAAGCGCGTGCAGTCGATGATGGGCGCGAAAAACCACGTTGTGGTGCTGCCGGACGCTCATCGCGAGCAGACCTTGAATGCATTGGTCGGTGCCGGCTTCGGCGCGGCAGGTCAGCGCTGTATGGCGACCTCGGTGGTTGTGCTGGTCGGCGCGGCCAGGCAGTGGCTTCCGGACCTGAAGGCACTGGCGCAGAAACTGAAGGTCAATGCCGGCAACGAGCCGGGTACCGATATAGGCCCGGTCATTTCTCGTCGCGCACGGCAGCGGATCATCGACCTGATCGACAGTGGCGTACGCGAAGGTGCCACGCTGGAACTCGACGGTCGCGACGTCAGCGTGCCTGGTTACGAGCAGGGCAATTTTGTCGGGCCGACACTGTTCTCCGGCGTGACGACCGATATGCAGATTTACACGCAGGAAATTTTCGGCCCGGTGCTGCTGGTGCTGGAAGTCGACACTCTCGATGAGGCGATCGCGCTGGTCAACGCCAACCCGTTCGGTAACGGCACGGGGCTGTTCACGCAAAGCGGCGCAGCAGCGCGCAAGTTTCAGAACGAAATCGATGTCGGCCAGGTGGGCATCAACATTCCGATTCCCGTGCCCGTGCCGTTTTTCAGCTTTACCGGTTCGCGCGGCTCGAAACTGGGTGATCTGGGGCCGTACGGCAAGCAGGTCGTGCAGTTCTACACTCAGACCAAGACGGTCACCAGCCGCTGGTTCGATGATGAAAGCGTTAACCATGGCGTGAACACCACCATCAACCTGCGCTGACCGGCAACCGCGCCGAATTGACGGAGATCATGTTCATGAAAATCGCATTCATTGGCCTGGGCAACATGGGCGCGCCCATGGCCCGCAACCTGATCAAGGCGGGTCACCAACTGCAACTGTTCGACCTCAACCAGAGCGTGCTGGCGGAACTGGCGCAACTGGGCGGGACGGTCCGTGAATCGCCGCGTCATGCCGCTCAGGGCAGCGAACTGGTCATCACCATGTTGCCCGCTGCACCGCATGTGCGCAGCGTGTATCTGGGAGAAAACGGTGTGCTGGCCGGAATCGACCCAGGCGTACCGGCAGTGGATTGCAGCACCATCGATCCACAGACGATTCGGGAGCTCTCGATACAGGCCGCCGACAAAGGCGTGCTGCTTGGCGACGCACCCGTATCCGGCGGCACCGGTGGTGCGCAGGCAGGCACGCTGACGTTCATGGTGGGTGCGCCGTCTGAACTGTTCGAGCGACTCAGACCAGTGCTGGGGCAAATGGGGCGCAACATTGTGCATTGCGGCGAAGTCGGGACCGGGCAGATTGCCAAAATCTGCAACAACATGCTGCTGGCGATTTCTATGATCGGAATCTCTGAGGCCATGGCGCTCGGCAATGCCTTAGGTATCGACAGCGAAGTGCTGGCCGGCGTGATAAACACGTCGACAGGCCGTTGCTGGAGTTCCGAGGTCTATAACCCGTGGCCGGGTGTGGTCGAAACGGCGCCGGCGTCACGCGGTTACACCGGCGGTTTCGGTGCCGAATTGATGCTCAAGGACCTGGGGCTGGCGACCGATGCAGCACGCTCAGCCCGACAGCCGGTGATCATGGGCGCGCTGGCGCATCAGCTGTATCAGGCAATGAGTTTGCGCGGCGACGGCGGCAAGGATTTCTCGGCGATCATTGAAGGTTATCGCAGGAAGGATTAGAGCGCCGGAGCGCAACACGATTGGGCAAGATGTGAACCTGTCACATCTTGTCCAACCTTGGTGGATGTAGATGCATACGATTCGCGTTTACTTCGAATCGTAAGGAAGCTACATGCACTCTGCTCTTCGTCTGCGGCCCACGGCAGTGATGGTCAAAATCGCGTTGGCGTGCCTGGTTACCGGCCAGGCTCAGGCGGCCGAAACCGTCATCGAGACCGCAAATGTTCTGTCGATCGAAGACGTGGTGGTGACCGCCGCCGGCTATGAGCAGAACCTTGAGGACGCGCCGGCTTCGATTACCGTGATCACCGGCGACGAACTGCGCAAGAAATCCTTCCGCGACCTGACCGACGCCGTGCGTGACGTTGAAGGCGTGACCGTCAACGGCGGCGCTAACGAAACTGATATCTCGATTCGCGGCATGCCTGCGGACTACACGCTGATTCTGGTCGATGGCAAGCGCCAGAGCGCGCGCGAATCCCGGGTCAATGGCAATAGCGGCTACGAGCAGAGCTTCATTCCGCCCGCCGAAGCGATCGAGCGGATCGAAGTCGTGCGCGGCCCGATGTCCTCGCTTTACGGCTCCGATGCGATCGGCGGCGTCATCAACGTCATTACTCGCAAGGTCACGCCAGAGTGGGGCGGTTCGATCACTTACGATTACTCCGCGCGCCAGCACAGCGACCAGGGCAACGCGCGACAGTCACAGTTCTACCTCAGCGGCCCGATCAAAGAAGACCTGCTGGGGTTACAGGTCTGGGGTCGTTATCTGGATCGTCAGGCCGATGATGATGTGGAAGTGACCAACGGCTACAGCAAGGCCGATCACCGGGACTTGACCGCGCGACTGGCGATCACGCCGACGCCGGATCACGACATTCTGCTGGAAGCTGGCGCTCAGCGTCTGAAAAACGGCGATGGGCTCAGCGCCAACTGGGCGACCCGCGAGCAGGAAAATAACCGCGATCACTGGTCGATTTCCCACCAGGGCCGTTGGGGTTGGGCGACGTCGGATGTGTCGCTTGCCTACGAGAAATCCAGCCGTGAAGGCAAGGCCAGCGCAGACCAGACCGACATCCTGGGTCGCAAGCCGACAGTCGAGAACACGGTATTCGATGCCAAGCTGGTGATGCCGACCGAGCGCAATATCACCACGGCAGGCCTGCAATGGAACGACACCACGGTCACCGACTGGAATCAGGGCCTGGGCGATCGCAAGGACTATGAATTCTCCGTCACGCAAAAGGCGTTGTTTGCCGAGAACGAATGGTCGATGACTGACAGCTTCTCGCTCACCACAGGCCTTCGTATGGATCATCACGAAGAGTA
>JARDZH010000193.1 GCA_029240955.1 Pseudomonas sp.
CATCTCGCAGAACATTCGCAGGCCTGCCGATATTGCAGCGCGCTATGGCGGAGAAGAGTTTGTGGTGGTCCTGCCGGAAACCGATCTGCCCGGCGCCCTTGCACGCGGCGAGCAGATCCGCCGTGCCGTTGAGCAAGTACCGCTGTTCGACGGCGCTGAGCGGCCTGTCACAGTCAGCATCGGCGTGGCGTCGATGTCTGTCATGCCGTGGCATAAACTTGAAGCGTTCTTCGGTCAGGCTGACAAAGCGTTGTATCAGGCGAAAAACAACGGCCGGAATCGGGTCGAGCATCGCGTGATCATTGCCGACAGGCCGCTGGACGTCTGACGAGCATAAAAAAACGCCAGGCATGCCTGGCGTTTTTGCTGGAGCGCGGTCGGTCGATTACGACTGACGACGTACCTGGTCACGCAGCGCCTTGACCTGGTCATGGTTACGCTGGGTGCCGTCCAGTTGCTTCTGGATCAGGCCAATCACGTTGGCTGGCAGAGACTTCTCGGTAGCCTTCTGCAGTGCTTCCTTGTACGACTTGAGGGCGACGTCTTCACCGCGCTCAACTTCGTTCAGGATAGCTTCGTCGCTTTTGCCGGTGACCAGAGATTTCAGGTCAACCCATGCGCGGTGCAGGGAGCCGGAAACGCTAGACGAAGTTTCCGGGTCGCCGCCCAGAGCACGTACTTCGGATTGCAGCTCACGCACTGCGGTAGCGCAGTCGGAGGCGCGAGACAGGAAGAAAGTCTTCAGTTGTGGGTTCTTCAGGTCTTCAGCGCTGGTTTCAAAACCTTTCTGGCCGTCCTTGCTGGTTTCGATCAGGTCGTTCAGCAGGTCGATAGATTCTTTGTTGATATCAGTCATCTTCAATATCCTTCCAGGGCAGTTTAAGAAAAGTTTGATGCCTGTATTGAATATTGCAGAGTGCGTGCCAGTTTTTGCCGCTTGAATAAACCTTTATAAATCAATCGCTTAACAGAATTTTTACATATCCCGATCGTTCTTTCTGCATGAACTGTCGTTTTGACCTCATGCAGAATGCATGTAAGGTCCGGTCTCCCCTGCTCCAGTACGCGTATCGATCATGAATCCCGAAAAACTCAAACTGCTGGTGACCCGTGAAATGCCGTTCGGCAAATACAAAGGGCGCCTGATTGCCGACCTGCCCGGCCATTATCTGAACTGGTTTGCCCGTGAGGGGTTTCCACAAGGCGAGCTGGGCGGTCTGCTGGCGCTGATGCAGGAAATCGACCACAACGGCCTGAGCGCCCTGCTCGATCCGTTGCGCACACGCCCGCGTCAGTCTTTCAAAGACCGCTGAACAGCAGAGGGAGAGTGCAGATAAAAAACATGGCGCTCCGGACCAGGGAGCACCATGAAAGACCAAACAACCAACAACAACTTCTGTGAGGGCCGCCAGCACGGGGATCGCGCTGACGGCTGGCAATACGGTTTTACTCGAACAGCGCCAGCGCCTGTGCCGTGGCTTCCTGGATCCGGCCCCAGTCGCCGTTCTTGACCCATTCGTTATCGATCATCCAGGTGCCGCCGACGCACATGACGTTGGACAGTGCCATGTAGCTTTTCAGGTTCTGCTCATTGACGCCGCCAGTCGGGCAAAAGCGCACTTCATTGAAGGGGCCGCCCAACGCTTTGAGCGCGCCGACGCCGCCGCTGATCTCGGCAGGAAACAGCTTGAAGCGGCGATAGCCCATGCCGTAGCCGATCATGATTTCCGAGGCGCTGCTGATGCCTGGCAGCAAAGGCAGCGGGCTTTCAAGTGCCGCTTCCAGCAGATCGTGAGTACTGCCGGGCGTGACGATGAACTGAGCACCTGCCGCTTCGGCATCGGCCAGCATGTGGCGGTCGAGAATCGTACCCGCGCCGACGCACAATTCCGGACGCTGCTCGCGCAGGATGCGGATCGCGCTCAGGCCGAACGCTGAACGCAGCGTGACCTCAAGCGCCGTCAGACCGCCGGCCGCCAGCGCGTCGGCCAGCGGCAAAACGTCTTCATCCCGCAAAATGGTGATGACTGGCAGAATTCTGGCTTTCGCACAGAGCTCGTCGATCTGGGCAATCTTGTTCGCCATGCTGCTCTGCGGCTGACTGTTTTCGTTTTTGTTCATGGCGGTTCCTGTGCCTGTAGGACGTGTGGGGCTTATGAGCACCAGTAGATCTCAAGGGATGAATCGAGGAAGGCGCGCACCGGCATGCGAGCGATGTCTTCGCTCGCCAGCGCCGCGCGCAGGGTGTCGAGTTTGGCCTGCCCGGAAATGGACAGAATCGGCAAACGGGCCGAGGCCAGCAGCTGTCGAGTCATGGTCAGGCGCTGACGCGGTACGCTGGGTGCCAGCATCGGCAGGCAGCGGCGCTCGCTTTGCAGGTCGAGCGCCTCAGCCAGATTCGGGCTGTCCGGGAACAGTGAAGCCGTATGACCGTCATCGCCCATGCCCAGAATCAGCACGTCGATGGGTGGCAGCTCGGCCAGGATGCGATCGGCGGCCTGCGCCGCCTCTTCAACGGTTGGCGCGACGGTGTACAGACCGACGAAACGGGCCTGCGCGGCCGGACCTTGCAGCAGATGGCGCTGCAACAGCCCGGCATTGCTGTCGGGATGCTCGGTCGGCACCCAGCGCTCGTCGGCCAGGCTCACGACCACGTTCGACCAGTCCAGAGGCTGCTGCGCGAGGCTTTCGAAGAACGCGACCGGGCTGCGGCCGCCGGACACCACCAGCGTGGCGGTGCCGTTTTCGTCGATGGCCGCGTTCAAGCGCGCGGCCACATTGGCTGCCAGCGTTTCGGCCAGCAGCTTGGGGTTATCGAACGTGTGAGCGGTCAGGCCAGCCGGCAGCTCAAGATCACATATCGCCATACCAGGATCTCCCATCGCGAGTAATCAGGGCAATGGAGCTCATCGGTCCCCAGGACCCGGCCGCATAAGGCTTGGGCGCATCGCCTGCCTTCTTCCAGCCGGCGATCAGTTGATCGCACCATTGCCACGCGTACTCGATTTCATCTTTACGGACAAACAGGTTCTGATTGCCACGCATGACTTCCAGCAACAACCGCTCATACGCGTCGGGGACCCGAGCGCTGCGGTAGGTGTCGGAAAAATTCAGTTGCAACGGACCGCTGCGCAGCTGCATGCCTTTGTCCAGGCCCTGATCCTTGGTCATCACCTGCAGGGAAATGCCCTCGTCAGGCTGCAGGCGGATGATCAGGCGGTTGCTGATCTGCAAACGCTGTTCAGGCGCGAAGATGTAGTGCGGCGGTTCTTTGAAGTGGATCACGATCTGCGACAGCTTCTGCGGCATGCGCTTGCCGGTACGCAGGTAGAACGGTGTGCCCGACCAGCGCCAGTTGCGAATGTCGGCGCGCAGGGCGACGAAGGTTTCGGTGTCGCTCTGGGTGTTGGAATTCTCTTCTTCCAGGTAACCGGGCACTGCACGGCCTTCGCTGTAGCCTGCGGTGTACTGGCCGCGCACCACCTGAGTGGCGAGACGCTCCGGCGTGAATGGCACCAGCGCCTTGAGCACCTTGACCTTCTCGTCGCGGATGCTGTCGGCGGACAGGTCGCTGGGCGGGTCCATCGCGATCAGGCAGAGCAGTTGCAGCAGGTGGTTCTGGATCATATCGCGCAGCTGGCCGGCCTGATCGAAATAGCCCCAGCGTCCTTCGATGCCAACCTTTTCGGCCACGGTGATTTCCACGTGGGAAATGTGGTTCTGGTTCCACTGGGTTTCGAACAGGCTGTTGGCGAAACGCAGCGCAATCAGGTTCTGAACCGTGTCTTTACCCAGGTAATGGTCGATGCGGTAAACGCGGTTTTCCGGGAAGAACTGCGCCACGGCGTCATTGACGCGCTGCGACGAGGCCAGGTCGTGGCCGATGGGTTTTTCCAGCACAGCGCGGGTTCGATCGGCCAGCCCGACCGACGCCAGGTTTTCGCAGATGGCGCCGTACACCGAAGCCGGGGTAGCGAAGTAGGCGATCAGGGTCTCGGCGTTGCCCACACGCTCGGCCAGCGCGACATAGTCTTCGGCCCGCAGGAAGTCGACGTGCACATAGCTCAGACGAGCCTGAAAGCGCGCGACATGCTCGCTTTCCAGTTCAGCCTCGGGAATGAAGCGGTGCATGGATTTTTCGATGTACGCCAGGTGCGACTGCTCATCGCCCGGCTCACGGGCCAGAGCGAGGATTTTCGTGTCTTCGTGGAGCAGTCCGGCGCGATCTAGCTGATAAAGAGCCGGAAACAGCTTGCGCACAGCCAGGTCGCCAAGGGCGCCGAACAGGGCAAAGGTACACGGCTCAACCGTAATTAGGGGCATAATGTTGGTTCTTTTATCAAGTTAAGCTACAAATACCTTTTTTAAAGGCGTTACTCAAGGCCATATGTAGTAATAACCACAACATTGTCGTGAAAAGCATATTCCAGTGGTGATCAACACAGGCCCTCAGTACGATAGGCCACCTTTGCTACAGGCTAAAGAGCTAAAAAAAGCTCACGCCCAAACCGTTGGTGAATCTGCCCGACAAGGACTTTGAATGGACCGTGTTAGAAACCTCCTGGAGCAGATCCAGGGCCGACTCGATGAGCTGAACAAGGCGGAGCGCAAAGTCGCCGAAGTGATCCTGCTCAACCCGCAGATGGCGACGCGGCTGAGCATCGCAGCGCTCGCGCAGGCCGCCAAGGTCAGCGAGCCGACGGTCAACCGCTTCTGCCGCTCGTTCAACGTCAGCGGCTATCCCGAGCTCAAGCTGCAACTGGCGCAGAGCCTTGCAAGCGGCGCGGCCTACGTGAGCCGTGCGGTGGAAGCCGACGACAATCCCGAGGCTTACACCCAGAAGATTTTTGGCAGCGCCATTGCGTCGCTCGACAGTGCTTGTCAGCAGCTCGACCCGACGCTGATCAGCAAGTCGGTCGACATGTTGATTCAGGCGCGGCAGATCCACTTCTTCGGGCTGGGTGCTTCGGCGCCGGTGGCACTGGATGCGCAGCACAAATTCTTTCGTTTCAACCTGGCGGTGACGGCCCACGCTGACGTGCTGATGCAGCGCATGATCGCGTCCGTGGCGCACACCGGCGAGCTGTTCGTGATCATTTCCTATACAGGTCGTACGCGCGAGCTGGTGGAAGTCGCGCGCATTGCACGCGCCAACGGTGCTTCGGTGCTGGGCCTGACCGCAGCCGGCTCGCCGCTGGCGCAGGCCAGTACCGTGAGCCTCAACATTCCACTGCCGGAAGACACCGACATCTACATGCCGATGACCTCGCGGATCATTCAGCTGACCGTGCTGGACGTGCTGGCCACCGGCATGACCCTGCGCCGCGGCGTGGATTTCCAGCCGCATCTGCGCAAGATCAAGGAAAGCCTGAATGACAGCCGATATCCG
>JARDZH010000194.1 GCA_029240955.1 Pseudomonas sp.
TGCCATGCAGGCTGCAGGTATCACCCTGATGCGCGGCGACCCGCGTTTGGTGCCGGCGGCGCTGGAGATCAGCCGCAAGACCTACGCCAAGATCCGCCAGAACCTGTTCTGGGCCTTCGTCTACAACCTGATCGGCATTCCGCTGGCAGCGTTGGGCTATCTGAATCCGGTACTGGCAGGCGCGGCGATGGCATTGTCGAGCGTCAGCGTGGTGAGCAACGCATTGCTGCTCAAGACCTGGAAGCCTGCAAATCTGGAGGACTCAATATGAATATCGGTCAGGCAGCCAAGAGCAGTGGCTTGAGCGCGAAGATGATCCGCTACTACGAATCGATCGGCCTGCTCGCCGCGGCGCATCGCAGCGAGAGCGGCTATCGACTGTACAGCGCGCAGGACCTGCACACGCTGGCGTTCATCAAACGTTCGAGGGATCTGGGGTTTTCGCTGGAGGAGGTCGGCAAGTTGCTGACGCTCTGGCAAGACCGGCAGCGGGCCAGCGCCGATGTGAAGGCCCTGGCCCGGCAGCATATCGTCGAGTTGAATCGCAAAATCGAAGAACTGGCCGGTTTGCGCGACACCTTGCAGGAGCTGGTCCAACACTGCCACGGCGACGACCGCCCCGACTGCCCGATCCTCAAGGACCTGGCGTCGGGTGGGTGCTGTGGCTGAGTGGCACCTGTAGCAGATGTGTCGTCGGACACGATGTCGTCGCGGGCAAGCGCGCTCCTACACGATTCACGCAGCATCTGTAGGAGTGGCTTTAGCCGCGAAAGGGCCGGTACATCCATAGCAAATGCGTTGTTCGTGCCCACGCCTTCGCGGCTGAAGCCGCTCCCACAAGCACCGCTTTACCCTGTGGGAGTGGCTTCAGTCGCGAAAGACAAGCACAGACGCAGCAGTCGCGCGGTTACTGCATCCACGGCGGCGGCGGTTCTTCGGCGGTTTTGCTCGGCGAGGCTTCGGCAGCGGCGCGGCCGGCCTGACGGCGGGCTTCGTCCAGACGCGCTGCTTCGATCTCGCGCAGTACGCCGCCCACATCGGCTTCGTCTTCCGGATCATCGAAGTGGCCGGTCAGAACGGTGCTCGGCGACAAAGTACCCGCCTGGTAATACGCCCACATCTCCTTGGCATAACGGGTCGCCTTGAGCTCGGGTGCAAAGCGCCCGAAGTAGCCCGCCATGTTGCCCACGTCCCGCTCCAGCATGCTGAACGCGTGGTTGTTGCCAGCCGCGTCCACCGCTTGCGGCAGGTCGATGATGACCGGCCCGCTCGGCGCCAGCAGTACGTTGAATTCGGAAAGGTCACCGTGCACCAGACCGGCGCACAGCATCAGCACGATCTGCTCGATCAGGAATGCGTGATACTCACGCGCCTGATCCGGCTCCAGCACCACGTCGTTCAAGCGCGGAGCGGCTTCGCCGTATTCATCCGCAACCAACTCCATAAGCAGAACGCCGTCGAGGAAGTCATAAGGCTTGGGTACCCGAACTCCAGCGCTCGCCAGTCGGAACAACGCAGCCACTTCGGCGTTCTGCCAGGCGTCCTCGGTTTCCTTGCGTCCAAACTTCGAACCCTTGGCCATTGCCCGGGCCTGACGGCTGTTGCGTACCTTGCGGCCTTCCTGATATTCGGCCGCCTGGCGGAAACTGCGTTTGTTCGCCTCCTTGTAAACCTTGGCGCACCGCAGCTCTTTGCCGCAACGCACCACATAAACAGCTGCCTCTTTACCACTCATGAGCGGGCGCAGCACCTCGTCGACCAGACCGTCTTCGATCAGGGGTTCAATGCGTTTAGGAGTTTTCATCAGCTTTTATTGAGGGTCCTTTCTTGCCAGATACGTTGCCGGATGCGCGATTGTTGCCGTTATACGGCAATACACCGCCAGCGAGTAGGGGTAACGTCCACCGCGATTACGGGTTTATATGTCAGGACGCGTGTAACCCCCGGAATCAAGCACCTTTCATGCCGCAGCCGATCGCAAAGATAATCGACGAACTGAGGATGTTATTTGAACAACTCGCCCGGTGTGTAGCCGAACAGGCTCTTGAATGCGGCGATGAACGCCGAGGTCGAGTCGTAACCACACGCCAGCGCTGTATTGGTCACGCTATCGCCCTCCTCCAGCGCACTGAGCGATGACAGCAGGCGCGCCCGCTGACGCCAGCCGCGAAAACTCAAGCCGGTCTCTCGCTGAAACATCCGCATCAGGGTTTTCTCGGACGTTCCCAGACGGGAAGCCCAATCATGCAAAGTAATGACCTGACTTGGGTCTTCGATCAGTTCATTGCACAGCGCCAGCAGACGCGGATGACGAGGCAATGGCAGCGAGAAGCCGACCTCCGGCAACTGCGCCAGCTGATCGAGCAGCACCTGGACCAGTCGCGCTTCTCCGCTATCAACCTCCGGGTACTCGGGTGGCAACTGGCAGAAGCTTTTGATCAGCTCTCGCGCCAGCGGCGTGACTTCCAGCACGCGGCACCGCTGCGGCGCCCAGGCTGAATCTTGTGTGCGTACATAAAGGCTGCGCATTTCAGCGCGCATGGACGTTACGACTTCATGCTCGACGCCTGCTGGAATCCAGACACCCCACTGAGGCGGCGCGAAGAAACTGCCCTCGGCTGTCTGGACGCCCAGAACCCCGCTGATCGCGTAGGAAAACTGCACCCAATCATGCTGATGCAGCGGCGTCCATGAACCGGCCCGCAGGCTCTCGGCTCTTGCGTAAAGCGGCCGCGGCAGTCCTTCAAGCGCCGGAATTTGGCGTTCGGCAGCAGGATCGTGAGCGGGAATCTGTCCGTTAATCGGCATGTTATGGCCTTGTGTCGCAAGACGGCTGTGAAACAACAGGGTAGCCTGCCTGCATTCATTCTTACAAAAGTATCTCTGGGCTACTCATGCAAGCATTCAAACATCTCAAGCGGGTCGTCACCGACTGGTTCCTGTGCGGAATGATCCTCGCCACCGTGCTGGCTTATTTCTTCCCTACATTCGGTGCAACGGGCGGCGGCATGCATGCCGAATACGTCATCAACATCGGTGTATTCGTCGTGTTCTTCCTGCACGGCGTGAACCTGTCGAGCGAGCAAATCGCCAAAGGCCTGAAAAACTGGCGTCTGCACGTGATGATCCAGGCGTTCACCTTCGTGGTGTTCCCGGTCATCTGGCTGATCTGCGACCTGCTGCTGGGCTCCCATGCCCCGGCGCTGCTGATGCTGGGCTTCTTCTACCTTTGCGCGCTGCCATCGACCATCTCGTCATCCGTGGCCTTGACCGGTAGCGCGGGTGGTAACGTTCCTGCGGCCATCCTCAATGCCAGTCTGTCCAGCGTGCTGGGGATTTTCATTACCCCGTGGCTGGTCAGCCTCGTGGTGGGTACCGGCGCCGGCGGTATCGACCTGGGCTCGACGCTGCTCAAACTGTGCGGAATCCTGCTGCTGCCGCTGATCCTTGGCCAGTTGATGCGTCCGCTGCTGGGCAAGTTCTTCTCTCGCCACAAGAAGTACACCAACATCATCGACAAAGTCGTGATCCTGCTGCTGGTCTACGCGGCGTTCTGCAATTCGATGATCTCCGGTATCTGGGAAAACCAGGGCACTAGCGTGCTGGTCACGGCGTTCGTCGGGACTGCGGTGCTGCTGGCAGTCATTCTGGTGCTGACCACCCGCACAGCGCGCCTGCTCAAGTTCGATCATGGCGACAAAGTGGCGGCCGTGTTCTGCGCGACCAAGAAATCTCTGGCGGCCGGTGCGCCGATGGCGGCGCTGATCTTCGGTACCAATCCGGGGCTGGGGCTTATCCTCCTGCCGATCATGATCTACCACCCGCTGCAGTTGATCGTCTGTTCGGTGATCGCAGAGAACTACGCCAATCGCCACAAGCAGCAATTGTCGGACGCAGCGCTGGAAGAGGCGCGGGCTGCCTGAGCCGCGCTACATCAGTCCATCGTCGTCAAGCATGACTCGTGCGTAGAAGACGATCGCGACTGTAGGAATCAGCGCTGAATAGCCGGGCCGGAGTGCGCTGCCGAATCGCGTCAGCAAACTCTGCACCGGCGCTTCGCGAATCGCACTCAACAGGTTCTTGAGTGCTCCGGGGGATTTGCCGGCCACTAACTGGACGGTGGTTGGCATGGCTTCGGCAGCGAGTTCATCGTTCACTGCGTTCGCGGGTTTGAACACCGCCGACACGGTCAACTGCTCTGCCAGGGCGTCGACATGGGCGGCGTACACGTCCCATGGCATGGCGCGCACGCTGGCCCGTGGCATTTCCACCAGCGGGTGGCCGGCCGGAAACGCATGGTGGAAGAACGCACGCAGCAACAACTCTTCCACCTCTACAACCATGGCGCATTGGTGCAGCGCGTCGCCAAGATCGTATTGCCGGGCCAGCATTCCCAACACGCGCGTGTAGGAAATACCTCGACGCCGAGCGGCGTTCACCAAGCAATGTCCGGCTACCAGTTGAAATTCACGCACGAACGCATAGGTGCGATCGGGTTCACTGTCTTTAAGGCGAGTCCAGCGGCTGGCGCGCAGATGCTTGATAGCCGCATCCAGCACATGCGGTGGCGAGCGCATCAAGACGGCATGCAGGTAAGTGTCCTGCACGACCGCATCCGTCGGCGTCACCAACGTCACCGGGCTGTCCAGCGCAGACGTTGAACTGCCGCTGAAACCGGTAGCGATCAGCACTTCCTGCAAGCGCTTCCAGTAATGATGATGGCGATAGCGCGGCATGCAGACGTTTTCGAAGTGCTCCACCGGCGCCCTGCCCAGACTGCGCTCGCCCAGGTTGAGCAGCAACACGTGATCGTCGCTGGAATAAGCATTGATCAGCCGCCCGGCAATACGGTGTTTGAGCGCCAGCGCCTCGGCGGCCTCGACGCGCACGGCAGCGCCCATCAGCAACACGTCTTCAATGACCAGACCGTGTTCAAGCGGCGCGTTCAGACCTTTGAGCGCGCTGATCAACAAGCGCCCGCCCAGTGAATGGCCGATCAGGTTGACCCGTTTCACGTCGGGGTGTTGCTCGAACAGGTACTGATCCAGTTGCGCCAGCAGCACACGGCCCATCGCTTCGGCTCTGTTGCGGATGCGGGCGAAGTGATACGCCCGATCCCCCGCAAGCGCCGCAACACCGGCCAGCGGATGGGCCCGCGCGGCGGCCATCAACAGACTGCGGGAGCGGTTATCCAGTTGCGCGAAATGGCTCGAAGGCCAGAATGCCAGGATGTTTACGCTCTGGCGCAGTGTCGCTGGAATGCTGTTGGCAAGCAGACGGCGGTCGTCCAGATCATGCCCGGCCGAATAACCATGAATGAAGATATTGGCGACGCTGCCCGCTGTTCTGGGCAAGGTCAGAAATTTGAAA
>JARDZH010000195.1 GCA_029240955.1 Pseudomonas sp.
GGGCGCGCGCAGCTTCGTCGTAGCGGAACGTTTTCAGCTCGCGCTTGGGCGGAGTGACCAAGCCGGCCCACACCGTTTCGACCGACGCCACGATCATCGCGCCGACCAGCACCATCGCCATCGGGCCGCGCTCGGTGTCGAACAGGCAGACCACGCGCTCGTTGCGGGCGAAGAGCTCAGGGACGTTTTCGGCAGTGACTTTGTTCACCGAGAAAATCCGGCCGGGCACGTAGACCATTTCGCGCAGAGTGCCGCTCAGTGGCATATGAACGCGATGGTAGTCCTGAGGTGACAGATAGACCGTTGCGAACTCACCACCCATGAAAGGCGCGGACAGTTTCGGATCGCCGCCCAGCAGTTCCAGCACGCTGAAGCTGTGGCCTTTGGCCTGGAAGATACGGCCGTGTTCGATGGTGCCAACCTGGCTGATTTTGCCGTCGGCTGGAGAGAGGATCGCGCCGGGCACTGTCGACAACGGACGTGCGTCGGGCTTGAGGGCGCGAGTGAAGAACGCGTTGAAGTTCTCGTAAGCGGTCAGGTCCTCGACCTTGGCCTGAGTCATGTCCACCTGATACTGGCGGGCGAACCAGGACGTGAAGGCATTCTTGAACCAGGTCGCCCGGCACTCGGCAACGCAGCCTGCCAGACGCGACAGCAGGTGATGGGGCAACAGGTACTGCATGAGTATGAACAAACGATCTTTCATTGAAATTCCCAAAACTTGATAGGAGTGCTGATGCTGATCAGGCCGCAAGGCGCTGAACGGCCTTCATTGCTCGACGGGCGTGTCCGGGTGATTGCCCCATTCGCCCCACGATCCGGCATAGGCCTTGACCCGTGGATAGCCCAATGCCTTGGCCACCAGATAGGTGAAACCCGAACGGTGGTGCGTCTGACAGTGAGTGATGATTTCCTTGTCCGGCGTGATGCCCAGATGTTCGAGCACCTGCGGCATGTCGCGGCGGATGCGCAGGTTGTGCGCAGGGTCCATGCCCGCGGTCCATTCGAAGTTGATTGCACCTGGAATATGACCACCCTTGGCCGCAAGCACCTTCTCACCCGAGTATTCGGTCGGGCCGCGCGCATCCCAGATTGCCAGGTCAGCGGCGCCAAGACGGCTCTGCACATACTCGCGGGTAGCAGTGGGTTCGTCGTGCAGGGTCAGCGTGACCGGAGTCGTTGCAGCCGCCGGGATGTCAGTCGACAACGGCAGCGAATGCGCGGCCCACGCCAGCAGGCCGCCGTCCAGATAGTGGTAACGCGAGTGGCCGATGACATCCAGCAACCAGATGAAACGTCCGGCCCAACCGCCGCCCTCGTCGTCATACACCACATAGACCGCGTCGGGGTTATGGCCCAGCTCGCCGAACAGTTGCTCAAGGCTGGCGTGGGTTGGCAACAGGCCGGGCGCCGGTGGCAGCCCCAGCTGCGTACGCTTGGGATCGACGAAACGAGCGCCCGGAATGTGCCCGGCCTCGTAACGCGCCTTGCTGGTCAGGTCCACGAGAATGAGTTGCGGGGCGTCAAGGCGCTCAAGCAGGTCGTTGAGCTCGATGACCAACGGTAAGCCGTTGAAAACCGACATTTGCAGCCTCCGGTTCAGACAAAGATGCGAATTGTACGCCAGGCCTCAGGCTTTGCGATGACTAAAGATGCCCAGCGCCCTTTCAATACATTGCGCGGTTTTTCCGAATGCTTGAACGGACATTTCTGACAAAGCACCGCCGCCCTGATCGGCCACTGCCAGCATCAGCACCTTGTTATTGCTGCTCAGCGAGCGAATCAACAGGTGCTGGCCTTTGAACAATGTGTTCAAAGGCGCGGGGAGCAGTGCTGCGAACTGCGCATGGTTGGTCGGGTTCAGACGCAGCTGCGTCGGTTGCGCCAACAGCCGTTGCAGCACCGTGCTCTCTTTGATGAACAGCTGCAGGGCACCCGCCTCAGCCGGCAGGCCCGCGTGCTGATGGACGCGCATGACGGTTCCGGTCTTGTCCGCCATCAGCAGCATGACGCGCTGCATGCCGCATGCCGTGAACGCATCACGAGCGGCAGTGGTCAGGTGCATCGCATTGATGAAGGGCGTCGGCTCGGTCAGCAGCTCGGCGCACTGTTTGCGCCACTTGGCCAGCTCATCGGCAGTCGGCGGCGCAGCGGGTTCGCTGTCACGTTTGACCCGGCGCGCGTCCCACGGCCAAAGCAGTGCTTCGGCCGGGTGCCACAGGTCCGACTCTGCATGCGCGCGCGCACTGCTTGCCGCGTTCTGATGCGCCTGCTGCTGTATTTCGTCCAGCGGTTGTTGCAGATAAAGACTGGTCAGGCGCTCCCAGCGCAGACAGTGCGGAGTGTTCCAGGCCTGCTGCGCGGCGAGTGCCAGCCCGTTGCCCAACAAGACGGTATTGGCGGGCTGATTGAGCCAGCGGCGCAAGTGGGGGTCAGCGTCCATCAATTGTTGTTGAAGGAGGGGGCTGTGATCTTCACGAGAGATGCGCAGCACTTTGACCAGATCACGCCGCTCGCCGAGCAACAGCTTATAGCCCCGCGTCACCCAGATGGGCAGACGCCAGTGCTCGGCCACTTTGAGACAGAGCTCCAGCAGATTGACGCCGAACAGTTCCTGCTCGACCCGCTGGCTGGATTCACCTTTATGGATCACGCGCAATTCAAGCTCTTCGAGCAGCCTGGGGTGAGCAAGCGCCATCGGCCACAGCGGCGAGAGAAACAGCAGACTGCCCAGATGGATGTCCTGCCACAGCCGCGCCAGACGGCTGGCGAACAGGCCGTTGGCTTGCTGAGTGGCGTGCTGACTGACCAGAACCAGCTGACGGAACGCAGCCGGAATATCCTCCGGCGCCTTGCCCGGCAACCGGCCCAACAGCACTTCCGTGCGCGCCAGCCCCAGGCGGTTGATTGCAATTTCGAGGCTCTCGGCCGGCTCGGTAATGCCGTGGGAATGATGGTTGGCTTCACGCAGCACGCTCAGCACCAGCGCCGGACTGTCCTGCATCATGTCGGCGATCTCGCGCAGCGAACGACGGCTGTCGCTCAAGGCGGCGCGAACACGATTATGGCTGGCTGCCGGCACCGGCAAGGCGATGCCGTCGAGCTGTCTGACCCAAGCATCGAGCGTTGTCGGAACAGGATGATGTGCGGCGTGTGCTGTCGGCATTCGAGGGCCTTTAGGCAAATATTTTTGGGCAGCGCAGGCCGCGAGTGTCCGGGGTCAGAGGCCCGTTTTCAACCCCTCGTTCGAGGGTGAAACCGGTTTTTCGCATTAACTGACTATAGTCTCGCCCGGTTAGGCCGATAAGGGGGACAAGAGTTTCACGCATTGCGCAAATGTCCTTGAACCCGACTCAGTAAAGTATTTTTTCTTATGGCTAAAATTATCGGCATCATCGTCGTCATCGCGAGCGTGCTTGGCGGATACGTACTTTCCCACGGCAAGCTCATGGCGCTGTTCCAGCCCTATGAAGTCTTGATCATCGGTGGTGCGGCGCTGGGTGCGTTTCTGCAGGCCAACCCTGGCCACATGACGATGCACGTCTTCAAGAAATCGCTGAAGATGTTCGGGACGCGGTTCACGCACGCCTACTATCTCGAAGTGCTGGGTCTGGTTTACGAGATCCTCAACAAGAGCCGCCGCGAAGGCATGATGGCGATTGAAGGCGATATCGAAGAACCTGCTTCCAGCCCTATTTTCGCCAAGTACCCGGGCGTGCTCAAAGACGAGCGCATGACGGCGTACATCTGTGATTACCTGCGCATCATGTCCTCCGGCAACATGGCTCCCCATGAGCTGGAAGGCCTGTTCGACATGGAACTGCTGAGCATGAAAGAAGAGCTCGAGCATCCATCGCACGCCATCACCGGTATTGCTGACGGCATGCCGGGTTTCGGTATCGTCGCGGCGGTACTGGGTATCGTGGTGACCATGGCGTCCCTGGGTTCGGGCGACAAGGCGGCCATCGGTATGCACGTAGGTGCGGCACTGGTCGGCACCTTCTTCGGTATTCTCGCGGCTTACGGCTTCTTCGGCCCGCTGGCGACTTCTCTGGCCCACGATGCCAAGGAAGAAATGAACGTCTACGAATGCATCAAGGCTTCGCTGGTGGCTTCGGCTTCGGGCATGCCGCCTTCGCTGGCTGTCGAGTTCGGCCGCAAGGTTCTGTATCCACTGCATCGCCCCAGCTTCAGCGAGCTGGAACAAGCTGTTCGCGGTCGCTAAGTCATGGAAAATAATCAGCCCATAATCATCAAGCGCGTCAAGCGCTTCGGTGGCGGACATCACGGCGGCGCCTGGAAAATCGCCTTCGCTGACTTTGCGACAGCGATGATGGCGTTCTTCCTGGTGTTGTGGCTGATGTCGTCGGCCACGCCCGAGCAGTTGATCGCGGTCGCCGGCTACTTCAAGGACCCGGTGGGTTTCACCGACAGTGGTTCGCCTTACGTCATCGATCTGGGCGGCTCGCCGGAAATGTCACCGAACCAGACGCTCAACCCTGAGGTGAAAACCACGCCGTCGCCGGATACCGTGCCGATCGAATCCGAGACGTCCGAATCCAAGGCTGAAGCCGTTGAGCAAGAGCGTCTGGAGATGCTGTTGCAGGAACTGCAGAACAAGGTTGAAGAGAACCCGCAGTTGCAGAAGTTCAAAGACCAGATTCTGTTTGAAATCACTCAGGACGGCCTGCGTATCCAGATCATGGATGCCGACAATCGTCCGATGTTCGACTCCGGCAGCGCGCGTCTGAAGCCTTACTTCGAGGACATCCTCTTGGCGATGGCGGACACCATCAAGAGCGTGCCGAACAAGATCAGCGTCAGCGGCCATACCGATGCCACGCCTTTCGTAGGCAACGGCGGGTTCGGCAACTGGGAACTGTCGGCCAACCGCGCCAACGCCGCACGGCGTGCGCTGGTTGCAGGCAGCTATCCGGATGAGCAAGTGGCGCGAGTGGTGGGTTATGCGTCGTCGGCACTGTATGATCGGGAGAATCCGTTCAACCCGGTGAACCGTCGAATCGACATCGTGGTGCTGACCAAAAAGGCCCAGCAGCGCATCGAAGGCGACCAGAACTCCGGCGCGGCTCCGCAGCCGGTTCCAGCACCTGCGGCGCCTGGCGCTCCGGGTGCCTCGGCAGCCCCGGCGCCAGTCGACCCGCAAGCGTACGCCCAGCCTCACGAGATTCGGCAGAAACTGAACATCTTTGATCAGGGCACGTTGAAGGTCGAGCCTGCGCAGAATTGATGCGTGGTCCGTCTGTAGGAACGCGCCAGCGCCCGCAAGCTGGCTCCTACACTGGTTGGTAGGAGTCAGCTTGCTGGCGATCCGCTCCGGCAACGCGGAGCGGTT
>JARDZH010000196.1 GCA_029240955.1 Pseudomonas sp.
GCAGAAACTGACCCTCAACGACTCGTCCCTGCAGTATCTGCCGGAAAGCTCCGACGCACTGGGCTTCGGCTTCCGTTGCGGCTTCCTCGGCATGCTGCACATGGAAATCATCCAGGAACGCCTTGAGCGTGAGTACGACCTGGACCTGATCACCACCGCGCCAACCGTTATTTTCGAGCTGGTTCTCAAGACCGGTGAAACGATTTACGTAGACAACCCGTCCAAACTGCCGGATGTGTCTGCAATCGAAGACATGCGCGAACCGATCGTGCGCGCGAATATTCTTGTGCCTCAGGAGCACCTGGGCAACGTCATTACGCTGTGCATCGAGAAGCGTGGTGTGCAGCGCGACATGTTGTTCCTCGGAACCCAGGTACAAGTGAGCTACGACTTGCCGATGAACGAAGTGGTCCTGGACTTCTTCGATCGTCTCAAGTCGGTCAGCCGTGGTTATGCGTCACTGGACTATCATTTCGATCGTTACCAGTCCGCCAACCTGGTCAAGCTTGACGTTCTGATCAACGGTGAGAAGGTCGACGCCCTGGCGCTGATCGTGCACCGCGACAATGCACACTTCAAAGGTCGTGCGTTGACCGAGAAGATGAAAGAGCTGATTCCTCGGCAGATGTTCGACGTTGCGATCCAAGCTGCCATCGGCGGTCAGATCGTTGCACGGACGACCGTCAAGGCGCTCAGAAAGAACGTACTGGCCAAGTGTTACGGCGGTGACGTAAGCCGTAAGCGCAAATTGCTGGAGAAGCAAAAGGCCGGTAAGAAACGCATGAAGCAGGTCGGCAACGTGGAAATTCCACAAGAAGCTTTCCTCGCAGTGCTCAGGTTGGAATAGTAAGGTCTTATGTCACTAAATTTCCCGCTGTTGTTGGTCATTGCTGTCTTTGTCTGTGGCTTGCTTGCACTGCTTGATCTGGTCGTTCTGGCGCCTCGGCGCCGGGCTGCCATCTCGAACTATCAGGGCAGCGTGGGTCAGCCGGACGTGGCAGTCGTCGAGCGATTGAACAAGGAGCCGCTGCTGGTCGAGTACGGCAAATCGTTCTTTCCGGTGCTGTTCATCGTGCTGGTGCTGCGGTCGTTTCTGGTCGAGCCGTTCCAGATTCCGTCAGGCTCGATGAAACCGACCCTCGACGTGGGCGATTTCATCCTGGTCAACAAGTTCTCTTACGGGATCCGTCTGCCGGTGCTTGACCAGAAGGTCATCCCGATCGGCGATCCTCAGCGCGGCGATGTGATGGTGTTCCGTTACCCAAGCGACCCGAGCGTCAACTACATCAAGCGTGTGGTCGGCCTGCCGGGCGACCATATTCGCTACACCGGCGACAAGCGCCTGTTCGTCAATGGTGAATCGGTAGCCCGCAAACTGATCGGTTCTGAGCCGGGTACGCTGGGCAGCGCCGAGCTCTACGAGGAAAAACTGGGCGCGGTCGAACATCAGATCCGTCTGGAAATGACCCGTTACCGTGCGCCACCTGATACCGAGTGGACGGTTCCAGCCGGTCATTACTTCATGATGGGCGACAACCGCGACAACTCCAACGACAGCCGTTACTGGGACGATCCGAAGATTCCGAAAGAAGAACTTGGAATGGTCCCGGACAAGAACATTGTCGGCAAGGCCTTCGCAGTCTGGATGAGCTGGCCTGAGCCGAAACTCAGCCACTTCCCCAACTTCTCGCGGGTTGGGCTGATCAAGTAATCGGGATGGCGCTGCGCAGGCAGCGCCATCTGTCGTTCCGGCAGGTTCCAGCTGAATCGAAGGCCGAGTGGATCGATAAGCTCCCTGGGCCGCACCGACAGTCTATCCTTGAGGTCGTACATGACATTCTCTGCTTCTCAGAAGGGGCTGTCGCTGGTGGGCTGGCTGATCATGCTGGCGCTGGTGGCCTTCGTGGCGAGCACCGCTTTCAAGCTGGTCCCCCACTATCTCGACTTCCGGGCGATGAAGAAATCCATCGAGGCGGTCGACACCAATCAGACTCTGGATATCACCACGGTCGACGATTTTTACAGTTATGTCGGTAAAAGCATGCAGGTCAACAGTATTCGGGATGTGGATTTGAACAAGGCGTTAAAAGTGACGGTGGCGAACGGCAAGTTCAACGCCCATTTGAACTACGAACAGCGCGAGCCGTTGATTCTGAACATCGATCTGGTGATGAAATTCGACCAGCAATTCAGCGTGGGTAAACCGTGAGCGTATCCTTGAGCCGTCTGGAGCGTCAGCTCGGTTATACCTTCAAAGACCAGGAATTGATGGTTCTGGCCCTGACGCATCGCAGCTTCGCCGGACGCAACAACGAGCGTCTGGAGTTTCTGGGCGATGCGATCCTCAACTTCGTGGCCGGCGAAGCGCTGTTCGAGCGTTTCCCGCAGGCCCGCGAAGGTCAGCTGTCCCGCCTGCGCGCGCGGCTGGTCAAAGGCGAAACCCTGGCGCTGTTGGCGCGGGGCTTTGATCTGGGCGAATATCTGCGCCTGGGCTCGGGCGAGCTCAAGAGCGGCGGCTTTCGTCGCGAGTCCATCCTGGCCGACGCGCTCGAAGCACTGATCGGCGCGATCTACCTGGACGCAGGCATGGAAGTGGCGCGCGAACGCGTCCTCGCCTGGCTGACCACCGAGTTCGACAGCCTGACGCTGGTGGACACGAACAAGGACCCGAAAACCCGACTGCAGGAATTTCTCCAGTCGCGCGCCTGTGAGCTGCCACGTTACGAAGTGGTGGATATCCAGGGCGAACCGCATTGCCGCACGTTCTTCGTCGAATGCGAGATCACCTTATTGAATGAAAAGAGTCGAGGTCAGGGTGTCAGCCGCCGGATTGCCGAACAGGTAGCCGCCGCTGCAGCACTTATCGCCCTGGGCGTGGAGAACGGTAATGACTGATACAACTGCAACTCGCTGTGGCTATGTCGCCATCGTCGGCCGGCCCAACGTAGGCAAGTCCACGCTGCTCAATCACATCCTGGGTCAGAAGCTGGCGATCACCTCGCGCAAGCCGCAGACCACGCGTCACAACATGCTGGGTATCAAGACCGAAGGCGCCGTGCAGGCGATCTACGTCGATACCCCGGGCATGCACAAGAACAGTGACAAAGCGCTCAACCGTTACATGAACAAGACCGCGTCGGCCGCGCTGAAAGACGTGGACGTCGTGATCTTCGTTGTCGACCGCACCCGCTGGACCGATGAAGATCAGATGGTACTGGAGCGTATCCAGTACGTTGAAGGGCCGGTCATCCTGGCGATCAACAAGACCGATCGCCTTGAGGAAAAAAGCGAGCTGATGCCGCATCTGGAGTGGCTGCAAGGCCAGCTTCCCAATGCGTCCATCGTGCCGATCTCCGCGCAGCACGGTCACAACCTCGATGCGCTGGAAGGGCTGATTGCCTCGCACCTGCCGGAGAACGAGCACTTCTTCCCTGAAGACCAGATCACCGACCGCAGCAGCCGCTTCCTGGCCGCCGAGATGGTGCGCGAGAAGATCATGCGCCAGCTGGGTGCCGAGCTTCCCTACCAGATCACGGTGGAGATCGAGGAATTCAAACAGCAGGGCCGGACTCTGCACATCCACGCGTTGATCCTGGTCGAGCGCGACGGTCAGAAGAAAATCATCATTGGCGACAAGGGCGAGCGCATCAAGCGCATCGGCACCGACGCCCGCCGCGACATGGAGCTGTTGTTCGACTCCAAGGTCATGCTCAACCTGTGGGTGAAAGTGAAAGGTGGCTGGTCCGATGATGAACGCGCCCTGCGTTCACTGGGCTACGGCGACCTTTAACACGTCCCGCGACCCGGCGGCGCCTCTGCGCGTCGTCGGGCCTCTCTCTTCAGTCGAGCCCCTCCGATGAGCACGCCAATCGCCCGAGCCGCGTATGTGCTGCACAGCCGTCCGTACCGCGAGAACAGCGCTCTGGTGGACTTCCTCACACCACAGGGCCGGCTGCGCGCAGTGCTGCGTAGCGCCAAAGGCAAGGCGGGCTCTCTGGGCAGACCTTTCGTGCCGCTTGAAGTCGAGTTTCGTGGACGAGGCGAGTTGAAGAACGTCGGTCGCATGGAAAGCGCCGGGATCGCGTGCTGGATGACCGGCGATGCGTTATTCAGCGGCATGTACCTCAACGAGTTGCTGATTCGCCTGTTGCCTGCGGAAGATCCGCATCCCTCGATTTTCGATCACTACGCGGCGACGCTGGTCGCGCTCGGCCAAGGCCGGCCGCTCGAACCTCTGCTGCGTTCGTTCGAATGGCGTCTTCTGGATGATCTGGGCTACGGCTTTGCGCTGGATGTCGATATTCAGGGCGAGCCGTTGGCCGCGGATGGCATGTACCGCTTGCAAGTAGATGCTGGCCTTGAGCGCGTGTACCTGCTGCAGCCCGGTCTTTTTCAGGGCGTCGAGCTGCTGGCGATGGCCGAAGCGGACTGGAGCGCGCCCGGCGCACTGGGCGCGGCGAAGCGTTTGATGCGCCAGGCATTGGCTGTTCACCTTGGCGGTCGGCCGCTGGTCAGCCGCGAGCTGTTCCGCAAGCCTTAGTTTTCGGCGGCACGGTTTCCGAAGCAGTAGCCAGGCCGTATGCTTGTCGCCTGCAACGCTCATCATCAGGAGACCCCCGTGACTCAAAGCACTCGCATTCTTCTCGGCGTCAACATCGATCACGTGGCGACCTTGCGGCAGGCGCGTGGCACGCGCTACCCCGACCCGGTCAAAGCGGCGCTGGATGCCGAAGAAGCAGGCGCCGACGGCATCACTGTTCACTTGCGCGAGGACCGCCGCCATATCCAGGAGCGCGATGTTCTGCTGCTCAAGGATGTGCTGCAGACGCGTATGAATTTCGAAATGGGCGTGACCGAAGAAATGCTCGCCTTTGCGGAACGGATCCGCCCGGCGCACGTGTGCCTGGTGCCTGAGACCCGGCAAGAACTGACCACCGAGGGCGGCCTGGACGTCGCAGGTCAGGAAGCGCGGATCAAAGCGGCCGTGGAGCGGTTGGCGAAGATTGGCTGCGAGGTGTCGTTGTTCATCGATGCGGACGAGCAGCAGATCGCGGCTTCAAAGCGCGTCGGCGCGCCTGCTATCGAACTGCACACGGGTCGTTACGCCGATGCTCAGACGCCGGCCGAAGTCGCGGAAGAACTGCAGCGCATCGCTGACGGCGTGGCGTTTGGCGTTGCCCAAGGCTTGATCGTCAACGCCGGGCACGGGCTGCATTATCACAACGTCGAAGCGGTGGCGGCGATCAAAGGTATCAACGAGCTGAACATCGGCCATGCGCTGGTCGCACATGCCTTGTTCGTAGGCTTCAAAGCGGCGGTCGCGGAAATGAAAGCGCTGATCGTCGCGGCTGC
>JARDZH010000197.1 GCA_029240955.1 Pseudomonas sp.
GGCGTCAGCTCAAACCGCTCTGACAGACGGGCGTATACCTGCGCCTTGGCCGCGTACGCCTTGCTGTTTTCCAGGTTCTGCAGCAGTCGAGTCCAGGCGTGGCGATGCTCTGGATACCGCTCGGTATAACCGCTCAACCAGGCCGCAGCCTGATTTTCCGGTGGCTGTATCTCTTGCGCTTCGTACGCATACAGCAGCGCATCCAGTTCCGCATCGGTCAACGCGCGCTGCTGCATGATGTCCTCCAGCAGCGGAATCATTTTCTCGAAATCCGCTTGCTGGCTCGCCAACTGCCATGCATGTTCGCGGGTCTGCCGAGTGTCTTGCCGTTCAAGCAAACGCAGCCAGAGGTCCAGAGCAGCAGCGGGGTCATTACGCCATTCCCCCAGGTGAGCCATTTTCTCCAGCAATTGCAGGTCATTCGGGTTCGCTGCCAGCAACTGCTGGCCGCTCGCCCAGGCACCTTCGAGGTCGCCAAACGCCAGGCGGACGTTGAATTCCTCCGGCAGAATGTGCGGATTATCCGGTTGCAGTATTCGCCATCGATCAAGCATGCGCTGAGCCAGATCGAATCGCCTGCTCTGCACCGCAGTCGTAATACCCTGCTCCAGCCAGGCTGCATCGGCCTGCGGATCGTCAAGCCGCTCCAGCTCGTCCGCCAGAACTTGCGCGGCCTGCTCACCGCGGTTGGCGGCCAGAAAGCTGTCGAATGCCTGCCGCGCATAGGTCCGACGCTCGGGCGCAGCGGTCTGGTCATCCCTCATCTGGACATAGATGTCCGCCGCCCGCTCGGGCTGCTCGCCTGCCAGGTACCATTGCGCGGCGGCCAGCCGGGACGCGTCGCGCTGTGCCGGGTCCCGAGCGGCGATATCCTCGTAGACGCTGGCGGCGTAAGCGGGTGCCTGCATGGCCAGCGCGAGGCTGGCGAGTTCCTGCTGCTGCGGCAGGGGCAGATTGTGGTGATCGATGCCTTTCAACTGATCGAGCAAGTGGCGCGGGTCTGCGGCGTGGGTGTTTTGCTCGGCGACATCGAGCTTGAGCGCATAAAACGCCTGCAGTTGTGGCTGCGGCGCGGCCCAGTCTTTCAGATAGCGGCGCGCCTTCGGATAGTCACCCAGGCGAATCAGCAGGTCGATCAACCGCATACGCAACTGATGATCGTCCGGGCGTGCGGCCAGCAGCAATTCGGCGTAGTTGGCAGAAACGAAATCGGGCTCCCGCCCATCCGGCTGGAAGACGTCCTCACTCTGGAACGCTCCCCACAACAAGCCGCTGACCGCCACGGCCGCCCCGGTCAGGGCCCATGGCTTGAGCAAGCGATTGTTCTTGAGCGTGGAAGAATTACGCATCCCTAATCGGCTTCCTTGACGACGTCGATGGTGCCGACACCCAGTGAATCAAGATCGGGCGATGCAACGTAGGGCACAAATCCTTCGGCACGGAGCCGTTTGACGAGCCGCCGCGCCTCGTCACGGCGCTCGGGTGGCAGGTACTCGATGGCCACCAGGGGAATGGTCTGGTCCCGCAAGGGCCGCAGCTGGCTTTCCAGCCACTGGCGGTCAGCTTTGGGGACTGGGCGGTAACGACGCGTCGAAGCGTCCCAGCCGGCACGGATCGACTCGACCGCCACGGCTGCCGCCAGGCCTTCCAGATCCTGCAGGACTTCAAATCCACGGTTGAAAAAGAGCTTCATGAGCGGCTGGCGCTGATGCAGCTCGCGAAGCAGGCTGGTCAGCGCGATTCGCTGCGCTTCCCACTCGGGCTCCGGCAGCAACTGAAAGCTGTCGAGCGTGTCAAGGAACAGCCCTGCATAACCCTGGGACCGCAGATCTGCAGCGCGGGTAAAAAGATGGTCGCGCCACACCTGCGACTCGAGATTCATTACCTGGCTGTTCCAGGGGCCGTTACGCACGGGGCTGATCGCGTCTGACAGTGACTGGGCCTTCAGCTCAGCGGGCCCACCGTGAAACTCGCCAACCGACAAGTAGGCGAACGGCAGCCCGCCCTGTGAACGCAGCACGTCGACATCGGCCGGGGAGAGATGGTCCGGCTCGACCACGGACCAGTCGAACTGAGCCAACTGAGCCAGAGGAGGATTGTCGGCGTACCAAAAAACCACACTTGAAAGCTGCAAAGTCGCCCCTTGTATGAACGGTCCGGGGACCAGAAGGATCAAAGCGGCCAGGAGCTGTGTGGCTGTCGGACAGGTCCGGGCTTTGCGAGAAACAGTGTCCATAACCCACTCGTGATAAATGAATCGATGCCTGAACTCGTCGCCAGGCGAGCCACGTGTTCAGAGACTTCGTATAAGTTGAGCGAGACCTTCTCTGACGGACACCGGGTCGGGCAGCGAAAAGTGCGTGCGCAGACGCGTCGTATCGGCACGTGAATGCTGGATATCCCCCGCGCGTGGTTCGAGATAAGCTACGTTCGGGACGATGCCGATGATGCTGGCAAGCTCTTCGATAATCTGGTTGAGGCTCGTGGAGCGGCCCAGTCCTACGTTCACAGGTTCGTTCGGTGGCGCACTGGCGGCCACCGCCTGGCGAATCACCCCGACCAGATCCGTTACAAACACAAAATCGCGTGTCTGCGAACCGTCGCCAAACACCTTGATCTGCTGACCGGCAACAGCGAGAAGCGTAAAAATGCTTATCACGCCGGAGTACGGCGATGACGGGTCCTGACGTGGACCGAAGATGTTGAAGAAGCGCAGGATGACCGGCTCTAAACCGTGTTCCCGCCGGTAAAAGTCCAAGTAGTACTCACCGGCTAGTTTGTCGGACGCATAGGGTGTAAGCGGCGACTTCGCGATGTCTTCGTTCACCGATATGCCTTCGCCGTTATTGCCATATATCGCCGCGCTTGAGGCAAAGACAACGCGCTTCACACCCGCCTTCAACATGGCCTCGCAGACATTGAGCGTGCCCGCAAAGTTACTGTGGTGAGTGCCAACCGGATCGTCCACCGAGGCCTGAACCGAAGCGACCGCTGCCAGGTGAACCACCGCACTGCACCCCGTTACGGCCTGCTCGACCGTGGTCAAGTCAGCGACATCGCCAATCGTGACTCTCAGGCTCGGATTGTTCATGGGCAAGTTATGCAGCTTGCCCGACGACAGGTTGTCCAGAACACGGACCTGATAACCTTGATTCAACAGTGCTTCCACGAGATGAGAGCCGATGAAGCCGGCGCCACCCGTCACAAGTATGCGACAAGCATGCAAAGGGGCCACCTGATTCCTGATGAGCAGGACTTACAGTAAAAGTTATGCCTCGCGTAAGTAGCGCAAAGCTCTGGAACAACTTTCCTGACCGATGATTGCATTCAAGGCAAGACGGAATTGCCAGTCTAACGGCCGTGATCCATGAGCGGATCACATCGTACCAAGTGTATGTTTGGCATGAGATTTTCACCCATTGTTATACCCTATCAGGTAATGCATTCCCGACAAGAACTGGCCGCCAAACGGTTGGCGAATGTTATATGAACGCTGTATATGCAATTAAAGTTTATGAGTGTTAAACATTTACACAAGTTACAAGATTGAAACAGCAAGCCCGCGTTATTTGTTCTGAAGTGTAGGCCTAACGTTACTCACGAACAGGCAGACATCCGTGTGCACCCTCCAAATGAAGGTTGCCTGAATAACAGCGCCGTAAACATCCCGTGACAACCTCACGACCACTCGCAAACGATCACGCCAACGCCGACGTCTGGCCGCACTTGCACTTGTAGGAGCGACCTTGGTCGCGAAGCGATGGTACAGACGCGCCATCTTCCGCCGCTGCGCAGCAAGCTGGCCCGACAACCGTCTGGTTGCCTTAAGTCTCGAGGGTTCAACCGGGCCAGAGGCATCCGTGGCAAAGCACTCCGACCCCTGTTGCGAAATATTTCGACCGCTCGTTCGTATAGGAGGGAAACGCCACTTGTGACATTGGAACAGGAGTTAGTTGATGTCCGTTCGTTTCACTCCCCTCTCCCTCAGCATTCGCCAGACCGCACTGGCAGTGAGTCTCTCCGGTTCGTTACTGGCCAGCGCCAGCGCCCAGGAAGGCTCGCTGGAACTGGGTGCCACCACCGTCTCCAGCACAGAGCTCGGTGCCACCACCGAGGGCACCGACAGCTACGCAACAGGTTCGGCCAGCACCGCGACCGGCCTGAATCTGTCGACACGAGAAACGCCACAGTCGGTCAGCGTGGTCACCCGCCAGCAGATCGAGGATCAGAACCTGACGGATGTCGCCCAAGTGCTTGAACAGACGCCCGGCGTTGTCGTCGACAGCATGGGGCCGGCTGGCAGTGATGCCAATCACATCTACGTGCGCGGCTTCGAGGTCGGTAGCATTCAGGTCGACGGCGTCAACCGGCCCGATACGTACGGGTTCGGTGACGACCTCGCCGACATGGTGACGTATGACCGGGTCGAAGTCGTACGCGGAGCCACAGGGCTGATGTCCGGCACCGGCGACCCCGGCGCGACCGTCAACCTGATTCGCAAGAAACCGACTGTCGACACACAGCGCACGCTGACCTTGAAGGCGGGCTCCTGGGACAGCTACCGCACTGAGCTGGACGTGTCTGGAAAACTGTCGGAGAGCGGCAATGTTCGCGGGCGATTCGTCGCGTCGAACACCGACAGCCAGAGCCACATCGACCGGCAGTCCCTGGAAAGGCAGGTGGCCTACGGGGTCATGGAGTGGGACGTCACCGATAGCACGATGCTGACGCTCGGCGCGGAATATCAGGAGATGGACAACCGGGGAGCGGGCAACCATGGCTTCCCGATGTTCAATTCCGATGGCAGTCACTTCAGCCCAGCACGCTCGTTCAACTCGGCAGCGGACTGGAGTTACCACAAGCGCAGGACCAGGACGCTGTTCACGACCCTCGACCATCAGCTGGAGAATGGCTGGCAGGTGAAACTCAATGCCGAACACAGTCGCCGTAGCTACGACGACGCGTTCGCCACCGCTGCGAGTGGCATGGTCAACGCCGACGGCAGCGGGATAAGCACCTGGACCGGCCGCTGGGCGGGCGAACCCCGCCAGACGTCGTTCGACCTGTCCACATCCGGCCCCTTCGAACTGTTCTCCCGAGAACATCAGCTTTACCTGGGCGCCAGTCACTACAAGGCGTATTACCGCAGCTACGGTTATCCGCTCTGGTCGTTCCAGACCATCGACAACATCAATACTTGGGACGGCTCGCTGGCGATCCCGAGTGCCGTGCACACGCGCTCTTCGGAAGAGGCACAGGATGAGACAGAGACCGGACTCGTTGCTGCGGCTCGCTGGAGTCTTACGCC
>JARDZH010000198.1 GCA_029240955.1 Pseudomonas sp.
GGATGCGACCGACCGGGCGATGGATAACGCCGATATCGGCACCGTCCGCCGGCTGAATGAGCTGCTCGATACCGAGCGTGCCCGCGCCAACGCCGCCGAGGCCCGTGCTGACCAGTTCGCCAAGGAGCGCAACGAGCTTGCCGCTACCGTCGGCCGCATGGAGGGCAGGGTAGAACTTTTGGCCGGCCAGATTGCGACCCTCACTGAAAGGGTGACCACGCAGAGCGCAGAGATTGCTCGTCTGCGGGCACAGCTCGGAGGTATCAACTGATGGACAGATGCGCAATCAACTTTATCGCCCGCCACTGGTGGAGACGCGCCGAGGTGTGGGTGATCGCGCTGTTACTAGTCGCCGGTGGATCGATCCTTGGTTACCAGGCCGGCGTCTGGTCCGCCAGCAGTGAGCACACAAAGCAGCTCGCCGAAGTTCGCCGCGCTTATGACGCTGCACTGGGCAAGCGCGATGTCCGACTGAACAGTTTGGCCGAGAAGACTCAGGACGCAGCAGTGAAGGTGCAAGAGGCCTCGCACTCAGTCGTCCAGGCCGCTGACACCGCGAGCAAGGCGGCGGAGAAGGTCAACGAAGCCGTCGAACGGCAGGCGCCATGAGCGCCTTGCTGAAGTTGGTCCCTGCATGGTTGTGGGTGGTGCTGGCAGCGGCCGCAGCCGTCGGTTATCTGTCACTGCGACTGGATAGCGTGAAGGACGATCGAGCAGCCATCACCGCCGAGCGCGACACCGCTACTGCCCGCGTGGACTCGCTCACCAACACGCTCCGCATTCAGCGCGAGATCACCAATGATATCGATCGAGTCTCCGACGATGCGAAAGCCAAAACTGAGCATGTATCGGCTGCCGTTGTTGTTGCTGATAACCGGGCTCACAGCCTGCAGCAGCAAATCACCGACCTCCTCGCCAAGCGAAAGTCTTGTGCTGCCGAGGTTGCCGGCGGAAGCCAGGCAAGAGCCGACCTTACCGTTCTGCTCGCCGACCTGCGTAGAAGCGCTGACGAAGAAGCGGGAAGACTGGCAGAAGCGCTTGACCGAAGCCGAATAGCCGGCTTTGCGTGTGAGGCGGCATATGCCGCCGCACAGAAGAGCAAGTAGTTCGCGACACGTTTCGCGAGGGTGCAAATTGTGTCGCGACACTGATCAGGTCGTTGATCTAGTCACAGAAGCTTGATTGGCTCCCAGTGGATAACGATATCGGTATATCCATTGTTCCGGAGAGCGTTCCGCCGGTCGTCGGCTGTCGCTGCGCCTTGGTCTGCTTCCGGAAGCTTTTCTTCCTCGAGGAAATACAACGCGTCGTCATCCTCAGCGAAGTGAGCCGCCTCAGCTACGGCAACGGCTTTGCCGTTCAGCTTGTAGGAAATTTCAGCCAGCAATTCAAGGCCATTGTTCAAGGCATCGCAAACAGACACGGCAGTTGGCTGGTAATCCCATCTGAGCCGGCGGATCGGGCCCGCTTCGTTGTGGATTTGATAGATCGGGCCGAGGCCCTTATTCCAGTCTGGGTATGATTCTTCGATTCGATATTGAGGCATTTGAAGCGTTCCTTGCGTAGGGGGACGGCAATCAATACCGGCAACCAGCCACTATTTCAAGTTTCAGAGAATCCCATGACAACCAAGCAACCCGACTGGGAGGCGATCGAACGAGCCTACCGGGCCGGTTCGCTTTCCATCAGAACAATCGCCGAGCGCCAAGGCGTGAGCGATACCGCGATCAGGAAGAAGGCCAAAGCCCTTGGATGGGCGAGAGACCTTTCTGACCAGGTACGCAAAGAGGTTCGCAGCAAGCTGGTTCGCGGAGAGGTTCGCAACGATCAAGGCGCGAACTGCGAACTGGACGCCGAGATCATCGAAGAGGCCGCCGAGGAAGGCGCCCGGGTGGTTCGCAGCCACCGGCGAGACATTCGCAAGGCGACGAATCTTGCGAACCTGTTGATGGACGATCTGCTTTCGACCATCCAGCGCCGCGAAGAGATCGAAGAAGACATCGAGGCCGAGACTTCCGAAGACAACAACGGTATGCGCCGAGCCTCAATGCTCGCCGCCGTCTCGCTGCCCAGCAATTCCAAAACACTGTTCCAGCTTTCCTCTGCAATGAAGAACCTGCAGGTTCTGGAGCGTCAGGCATACAGCCTGGACGAGAAGGAGAAGACGGACGAAGCCGACGAACTCTCGAAGATGATGGACGAACTATCGAAGGACGCCTGACATGAAGCCCGAGCACATGAAGCTGCTCCGGGATAAGCGTTGGCGGTTGAACAATCTCTACTTCATCACCGACAAGCAGGGCAAGAAAGTCCGCTTCCGGATGACGGACGAGCAGATTGAATACTTCGACGGGATGCATACCCGCAACATCATCCTGAAGGCTCGGCAGCTCGGTTTTACAACTGAGTGCTGCATCATCCAGCTGGACGCCGCGCTGTTCGAGTCGGCCAAGTGCGCGCTGATCGCTCACACCCTGAACGATGCCAAGCGCCTGTTCCGGGAGAAGGTGAAGTACGCCTACGACAACCTGCCGAAAGAGATCCGCGCGGCGAACCCGGCGAGTAACGATGCTGCCGGTGAATTGGTGTTCAGCAAGGGCGGCTCGCTCTACGTCAGCACCTCGTTCCGGGGTGGGACTCTACGGTATTTGCACGTATCCGAGTTCGGGAAGATCTGCGCCAAGTTCCCGCACAAGGCGCGCGAGATCGTCACCGGCGCGTTTGAGGCGGTGGCCACTGACTGCTTCGTCACGATTGAATCGACGGCGGAGGGGCGGGCGGGCTACTTCTTCGACTACTCACAGAGCGCCGAGAAGCAACTGCTGTCCGGCACGCCGCTCGGCAAGCTGGACTGGAAGTTCTTCTTCTTCAGCTGGTGGAAGAACAAGGCCTACTGGCTCGATCCGGCCGAAGCGATCATCCCGCAGCGCCTGACGGACTACTTCAACGAGCTGTTCGCCAAGCACGGCATCGACACCAACCCGGGCCAGCGCGCCTGGTACGCCGCCAAGGAGAAGACCCTCGGCGACGACATGAAGCGGGAATACCCGTCGATCCCTGCTGAAGCCTTCCAGCAGTCGATCGAGGGCGCCTACTACGCCCAGCAGTTCACCAAGCTGTATGCCGCTCAGCGCATCGGCACGCTGCCAGATAACAGCCACCTGCCGGTGATGACCTTCTGGGACATCGGCGTCGGCGATTCCACGGCCATCTGGTTTGTGCGTCAGGTCGGCACCGAGTACCACGTCATCGACTTCTACCAGAACAGCGGGGAAGGCCTGCGGCACTACATGAAGGTGCTCAAGGACAAGGGCTACACCTACTCCGAGCACTGGGGTCCGCACGACATCGACAACCGCGAGTTCGGCAGCGATGCCAAGACCCGCCGGGAAATGGCGCGCGAAGGCTACGAGATCGACGGCCAGCACTACCGCATGACGTTCCAGGTCGTGCCTAAGATCGGCGTCGACGACGGCATCGACCAGGCGCGGGAGATCCTCGCTAACTGCGCCTTTGACGAGGCGAAGTGCGAAGAAGGCATCACTGCGCTCGAGAACTACCGCAAAGAGTGGGACGACAAGAAGGGCTGCTGGAAAGACCGGCCGCTGCATGACTGGGCGTCTCACCCTGCTGATGCATGGCGCTACTTCGCAGTCGCGAAGAGCAAGCGCGTAGCAGTCACGCACATTCCTGTCACATTCAGCTTCTGAGGCCATCCATGGCGAATTTCAGCACTCCACGGGCAGAGTACGCACAAGCCCTGCCTGGCTGGCAGTTGGTGAAACGCTGCGTCGCCGGTGCGCGAGAGGTGCGCAAGCACGACGAATACCTGCCAATGCCAGACCCGGAAAACAAATCACCGGAGAATCTGGCTCGGTACAAGCAGTACAAGAAGAGGGCGATGTTCCTCAACATCACCGGTCGCACGCGCACCGGCTTGATGGGTGCGGTTTTTCGCAAAACTGCCGAACTCTCGCTGCCGACTGCGGTGGAGTACCTGAAGGAGAACGCCAGCGGAGACGGCACCAGCCTTGAGCAGTTGTCGAAAGAATCGGTTGGCGAATGCCTGGACAGCGGGCGAGGCGGCTTTCTGGTCGACTTCCCAACCGTGGCCACTGAAAGCGGTGTCAGCTCGATGGCCGATCTGGCAACCAAGCGCGCTCTGATCCACCACTACGACGCCATGTCGATAATCGATTGGGACGAGCAGGTGATCGATGGCGTGAAGCGTCTGGTGTACGTGAACCTGCGGGAATGTGTTTCTGAGTTCAACCCTACCGATCTGTCCCGCGAGACGTACAAGCAGAACCGGGTCTTGCTCTTGGTCGATGGGCGATACATTCAGCGCGTCTACAAGGAAGGCGAGGAAAGCGTCGAGGAGACGCAGCCTACCGATAAGGCCGGCCAGCCATTCGATCACATCCCGTTCAGCTTCTACGGCGCCCAGAACAACGACGCCAGCATCGACAAGTCTCCGCTGGAAGACTTGGCCGACGTCAACATCCTGCACTACGGCAATAGCGCCACGGTGGAGGAGAGCGGTTTCATCAGCAGCCAGCCGACGCTCTTCATCACCACCAGCATAGATGCCGACGAGTTCGCAAAGCTGAACCCGAACGGGATGCACATAGGTTCGCGGCGTGGTCACAACCTTGGCAAGTCCGGGTCTGCGGTCATGCTGCAGGCCACCGAAACCCAGCTCGCCCGAACCCTGATGAAGGACAAGGAAGAGCAGATGCTGATGATCGGCGCCCGTGTCGTCCAGAAGGGCAGCGGGGCGGAGACGGCAGAGGCTGTCCGAATTCGGTACAGCTCGGACAACAGCGTGCTGGGCACCATCGCCGGCAACGTATCGGAGGCCCTGAAGCGAGCCATCCTCGACGCCGAGCGTTTCATGATGGACGCGCCGGACGAGAAGGGCACGGTGTTCTGGCTCAACCAGTCGTTCTTCGACGAGACGATGACCGCGCAAGACATCCTCGCCCAGGTGCAGCTGTGGCAGCAGGGCTTCATTGCGAAGTCGGATGTCCGGGTGAACCTGCGTCAGGGCGGTGTGCTTGAAGCGGATCGCACTGACGAGAAAATCGACGAAGAGCTGGCCAGCGCGCCACCTGTAGGCGGAAACGATGAGCAATGAAGGCTTTCTTGAGGACGCCGCCACGCGGCACCAGATTTACGTCCAGCGGTACGCCGGCGGAAACCTGAAGCGTGTGGCATCGTTCATCACCAAAGCAATCAAGACCGCCAAGCAGCGCGTGTCGGACGGCCTGAGCGCTTACGGTACGCGTCGGTACAACACTCAGATCGAAACGCTTCAGGGCGACTTGCGGGGCATCTA
>JARDZH010000199.1 GCA_029240955.1 Pseudomonas sp.
TGTTCGTAGACATCAAGGTAGTCGGCGACACGTTCCCGGAACTCGGGAAGTACCGCCTCCAGGATCAGGTCAAAGGTTCGTTGCTTGCGGCTGTTTGGCACGGTACCCCCTAACTGATGGCTGCCGCTGATGGACGGCTCGACCTTGAGTGTACGTCATACCGGCCGGGTTGCTGGAACGCAGCCGCCGGTCCGGCCATCAATCAGGCCACGCCCTCGCTGCCGACAACTGATCCGGCGGCAACAAGGGCGAGGTTCGCTAGAACTTGAAGGTCAATCCAAGCTCCGCACTTCGCGGGGCGCCCAGATACACCTGGGTCGAGGCGTAGCCAGAATACTCACCGTAGAACTCGTTGGTCAGATTTCGTCCGCGCAACGTCAGCGTGGCGTTTTTCATGTCATAGGCAATCGACGCATCGAGTGTGGTGTGGCCACGTACGTAATACGTATTGGCGGTATCGGTGTAGAACCCGCTGGCATGTTTGACGAAAGCACCGAACGTCACCGGCAAGGTGTCAAGCCTGTAGAGCGCGGATGCATTGACCGTGGTGCGCGGGACGTTGACCGGGTGATTGCCGGAGCGATCTGCACCGCCCGCTTCCACCAGATCGTCATACCGGGCATCGACCACGGAGGCGCCGATGTCCACGTGCAGCTGCGACGTGAGCCTGGTCGAGGCACTCAGTTCCGCACCGCGCGACGTCTGTTGGCCGCCCTGAACCGTCAGCGTCGAGTCGCTGGGGTCGCGAGTCAGAATATCGTTCAACTCGATCCAGTACAGCGAGCCGAGTATCGTCGTTGCGCTCCCGAAGGCTGTGGCTTTGAAACCGACCTCCACCGACTTTCCCTTGGACAGGTTGAAGTCGCCGTTCGCCGAGGAGATCAGCAGCAGCGACGAAACCGGTGTGACTGCGGTCGAGTACTGCGCATACACCTGCACGTCCGGTGTGAGGTTGTAGATCGTGCCGAACCGCCATGAAAACGGGTCGTAGGTCGGATGAAACGACTGCTCGGTGCCCAGATTGACGTCGGTCACCGTGCGACGCAGGTTGATGTCTTCGTAGCGCGCACCGGCCACCAGCAGCCAGTCGGGGGTCAGGTTGAAGGCGTCTTCGGCGAACAATGCAACGTTGTCCATGTTCGACTGGTAGATGATGTTTTTGCCGACGCCCGGCCAATTGCCGCTGGCGCTCGACGGGAAGGTCCCGACGGCCGGATCGAGTGGATCGACCGCCGTGGTCGTGCCGTTCTGTCGAGGGTTGTTGAGGTCGGTATAGCTGTACTCCCCGCCTGACGTGAACCGGTTGCGAAACCCGGCAATCAAAGAGTCATTGCTGACGCTCAGACGGTTGCTCCAGAACTGATGATCGTGACTGATGCGCTGTACGGTCCGGTTGAGCTTGCCGCTGGAGGCACTGTAGGTCTGCTCGCCGGACAGAAAGAATTCCCGCCGGGCCGTGTAGTAACTCATCACGTTGTTCAGAGTCCAGTCAGCGTTCAACTGGTAATCCGTGGTCCATCGCGCCATGTTGCTGCGTGCCCCGGAGTGGGCACCGTCGGGGTTGTAATTGGTGTCGCGGGCGGACTTGTCTACCACCAGACCGTACGGGTTCCTGACGATGCTGCTCGGGTTCCGCGCGGCCGAAGCCGCCACCAGTGGTGAGCCCTGATAACTGGAGTCGTACTCATCATCGAAGTGGTCGAACGCGAACAGCATCGACAGGTCATCATTGGGCCTGTAGAGCAGGCTCGTGGTGAGACCGAACGCCGTCGTGTTCTGATCGTCGACATCGTAAAAGCTGTCGGACCGGGTGTAACTGACATCAGCCCGGACCGCGACTGTGTCGCTCAGCGGTTGATTGACCCCTAGCGCGCTTCGCTGCGTCCCGAAGCTGCCATAACTCAACATGCCGTCCAGATGCTGACCGTCAAGGCTCGCCTTGCGCGTGATCATGTTCACGGCCCCGCCCAGCGCACCCTCCCCGTACAGCACGGAGGACGGCCCCTTGAGCACCTCGATTTTTTCGTAGTTCCAGGTATCGACGTCGCGGGTGACGATGGTGGACGCGGCCACTCGCACGCCGTCCTGCAGCACATTGATCGTGTTCCCGCTGAAGCCGCGCATGGAGAGCACCGCCGGGTTGCCCGGCACGTTACCGACGGTGGCGCCTGTGATATCGGAGAACGCTTCCTTGGCAGTACGCAGGCCTTTGACCTGCATGTCTTGTCGGGTCTTGGTCTCGACAGTCGCAGGCGTTTCCCTTGCAGTCAGTCCTAACCGGCTGCCGGTGGAATTGAGGCTTTCAAGGTGCAAGGGATCGTCGGCTTCGGTCGCCGATACCCCGGTCACCTGCAGCGGCGCAAGCTGCACAGCCTGGGCGGCAGACTCTTGAGCGAAAACTCCCTTTGAAATAGCTGGGAGGAGGAGCAACAACGGCAAGCGCCGGAAAAAGATCAAAGACATGGATAGCTCGATACATAAAAGTTGAGCGCATCGAACTCGCGCGCAGGGCCGGGCTCGGCGGATAGCTCGGCGACCAGCCCGGCGAATGCCGCGATGCGTTCGATGAAAGCCGTGACAGCCGGGCGCCCCAGCCCCGCCCAGGCTCAAGACGTGAGTGCGCGTCTTGAGCTATAGCGGTCTGAACACTCGGCACATTGCTGACAGGTACCCGACAGGCTTTCGCCGGTTGCAGGGGCCTGGTCAGTCATTACGGATTGAGTGGCGAGGCTGGCTCGCGTGTCTGAGTTCTACGGGGCGTGCGGGTGAAGGCCGGAAATGGCGTGACGGGGCGGTTCCCCAGGCGGGAGACTCGGCAGCGGGGTTCGTGGGCTATGGGCTCTGATAAGCCAGCTCATCGCCACGAAGAACAGGATCGCCAGTGTCAGCGTTCCAGCGAACGCGCAGTCGCTGGACTCCATCTTCATGCCGTCGGACATGTCCATGGCCCCCGAGGGTTGCTTCAAGGGCGACTGCATCGAGTGATGCCCATGAGCGTGAGCGGCTGGCTGGTCAGCCATGCCGTGTCCGGCGTGCTGACTGGCATGAAGGTCTCTTTCCGACGCTTTGCCAGCAAAAGCGTGCATGACTGGAACGTGCCCCAGACTGCACGCGAGACCATTGAACAGGACGACTGCGAGCAGTATCCAGACAATGGGCGAGCAATCGGTTCGGAAAGAATTCATGGCGGCGACTCTACCATCTGCGGTGCCTGTCACAAAGCGTCCTGCGTGTCTGGTCCGCGGGTGACGGCGGTGTTGCCCTCCCTCATCACCGCTTCAACAGCACGATAAAAAACAAGCCGCCCAGCGCCGCCGTTGCAATGCCGATCGGCAGGTCCTCCGGCGCGATCAGCGTCCGGGCTACTACGTCCACCCAGACCAGGAAGATCCCTCCGAGCAGCGCGCTCACCGGGATCAGCCGTCGATTTTCCGCGCCGACCAGCGCGCGGGCCATGTGCGGCACCATCAGGCCGACGAACCCGATTGCGCCTGAGAGCGACACCAGCACACCTGTCAGCAGCGCGGTACAGACGAACACCTGCAGGCGCAAGCGCTTGCCGCTGAAGCCCAGACTGACGGCGGTCTGCTCTCCGCTCATCAATGCGTTCAGCCCGCGCGCCATGAGCAACAGCGCGACCAGTCCGCACAGCACACAGATGGCCGGCAGCCAGATCATGCTCCAGCGCGCTGAGCCCAGACCCCCCAGCATCCAGAACACCACTGACGCCGTCGCATGCTGGTCGCCTGTGTATAGCAGCAGGTTGGCCAGCGCCATCAACACGAATGACACCGCAACGCCGGCGAGCAGCAGGCGGTCGCTGTCCACCCGCCCGCTGCGCCGCGCCACGGCTATCACCAACACCATGCTGCCCGCCGCCCCCAGAAATGCAGCCAGTGGGAGGCTGAACACGCCGATGAATTCGCCCAGATAAAGCATCACCAGCACCGCACCCAGCGCGGCTCCGGAACTGACGCCGAGCAGATGTGGATCAGCAAGCGGATTGCGCGTGACGGCCTGCAGCGCCGTGCCGACCAGTGCCAGGCCAGCACCCACCAGTGCGCCCAGCAGTACTCGGGGAGCGCGGATCAGCCAGACGATATGCGTCTGGTTCTGCGTCCACTGGCCCAGGTCGCTCACACCCAGCTCGTGGCCGACGATCCCGGCTACGTGTCCCAGGGGCACGGCTGCAGGCCCGAATGCCAAGGCCACGACGCACGACGCCAGTAACGTCATCACCAACACCGCGATCAACCATGGATAGCGGGCGGCCGTTCGGGAGGCGATCACGGTGCGCTCTCCAGACCCGGCTGCGGGTGCAGTGCGCTGGCGATGATCTCCACGGCGCGGGCATTTTCCACGGAAGGCGTCACCTCCAGATAGGTGAGCACCACAAAGCGTCGGTTGCGTATCGCACTCAGGTTTTTCAAGGCCGGATGACGCAGCAGAAAATCACGCTTCTGTTCCCAACTGCGCGGTCCATAGTCGACGATCACGATGACCTCGGGATCGCGTTCGACGACGCTCTCCCAGTTCACCTGCGTCCAGCTTCGCGGGATGTCGTCCATCACGTTTCGCCCGCCTGCGGCATCGATCAGCGCCTGTGGCATACCCAGGCGGCCTGACGTCGTCGGACGGTCTTCGCCACTGTCGTAAAGAAATACACGCGGCGTCTGCTGCGCGTTTTTCACGACGCTTTGTACCTTGTCGATCCGGGTACGCATCTGCGTAATGAGCGCGGTCGCTGCGGGTTCGACGGCAAAGATACGGCCGAGATTCGCCAGGTCGCGGTACAGGTCGTCCAGGCTGGCGCGCTGTTGGATCATGACCCACGAGCACGACTCGCTCAACTCGTACACCGGAATGTCGAAGGCTGCGAGCGTGGTCGGCGTCACGGGACCGCCCACGTGCATGCCGTAATTCCAGCCGGCGAAGAACAGCTCGGTGTTGGCCGCAAGCAAGGTTTCCACGGTGGGGTAACGCGCGGCGAGCCGGGGCACACCTTCGAGCGCTTCGTCGATCCACGGGTCGCGGTGCTTGCTGCGGGTGAAGCCGGTATAGCCGACGATGCGCTCGCGCAGCCCCAGGTGCAGCAGCATGGCGGTCATGTTCAGATCGTGAACCACGACGTTTTGGGGCGCCTTGGCGAACGTCACGTCTCGCTCGCAACTGCGGACCTGCACGGGATAATCCCCGGCCATTGCGGGCAAGGCGAGCAGAAAAACCAGCGCGCCCATCAGGTATCGGAGCGTCATGGGCGAGTCATCCAGGTGATGCGTGGGTAGTGATGCAACGGGTGCGCATCGACCAGCGCCTCGACGCCGAAT
>JARDZH010000200.1 GCA_029240955.1 Pseudomonas sp.
GACGGCCAGACGCTCCAGGGGTTTCTGGGCTGTATCCATGCCTGTGGCGAATTACTGGCTGACCACGTACCGGTGACGCACAGCCGCGGCGAGTTTCCAAACCGCCTGGTGATATTGGGCTAGCCGTTCTCGGTGGAGGGTCGGCCGAAGCGATGCAGTGAGCAGCGATGTAGTAAATAGTTATGTCTGCCTACCGCGCTACAGGCTTAAAATGCCGCCTTGATTTTTTCGCGTCCTCGTCGGGGCGCCCGAGGCGATATCGATGTCCGAGACCACCCCATCCCTGTCTGCAGCAGCTGCCGACCACCGCGCCGAGTTTCTCGGCTTGCTGGACACCAGCCTGTCCCAGGATTCTCTGGTCAAACTGGTGCTGGCCAAGCACGTGGGCAGTGAGGCGGAGTTGCAGCGCGTCATCATCAAGCCGCTGGTGGTCAAGGCACAGCCGAGCCTGTCGTTCGTCTATCGCTACAAGACCCGCGACATCACCAAGAACCTGCCATTGGCCGAAGCGCTGACGCGGATCGCGGAAATGGTGCCGGACGCCTTCAAGAACGCGCATTTGCTCACCCTGACCGATGAAGTGCAGCTGGAATTCAGCAAGAAGAACAAGACAACACTGTTTCGCAACAAGGCTCAGCGCGTGCGCGATGTTCCTGCTGCGGGACATGATCGCGAGAAGAAACGCTATCTGGAACTGACGCGTCCCTTCCTGACCGATCTAGGGGTGACCAACCAGCAGCACGAGCTGATCCCGGCCATGTCGCGCAAGTGGAAACAGATCAACAAGTTCATCGAAGTGTTTTCCCACGCTCTGACCTCGTCGCCGCTCAAACTGGATCAGCCGATCCGCGTCGCGGATTTCGGCTCGGGCAAGGGCTACCTGACGTTCGCCATCCACGATTACCTGCGCAACACCTTGCAGGCCGAAGGACAGGTGACCGGCGTCGAGCTGCGCGAGGACATGGTCACGCTCTGCAACAACGCCGCAGCGCGTCTGGAACACCCGGGTCTGACCTTCCAGCACGGGGACGTACGCACGGTCGCGCCTGTCGAACTGGACGTGATGATCGCACTGCACGCCTGCGACATCGCCACCGACTACGCCATCCACATGGGTATTCGTTCCGGCGCCGCGATCATCATGTGCTCGCCGTGCTGCCACAAACAGGTTCGCCAGCAAATCCAGAGCCCCGGGCTGCTGCGACCGATGCTGCAATACGGTCTGCACATGGGGCAGCAGGCGGAAATGGTCACCGACAGCCTGCGCGCCTTGTTGCTGGAAGCCTGCGGTTACGAGACCAAGGTGTTCGAGTTCATCTCGCTGGAACACACCAACAAGAACAAGATGATTCTGGCGGTCAAGCGTGCCGAGCCGGCTGATCCCGCGCAGCTGTTGGCGCGCATTCAGGAATTGAAGGCGTTCTACGGCATCAGCGAACAGTGTCTGGAAAGCCTGCTACAGGCAGACGGATTGATTGCCTGAACGCCCGAGCCGCACAGGGCTCGGTCGGGACGATTCAATTAACGTGGGTGTGAGGCTCCAGCATCTTGCGGGCCTTTTCCAGCAGCTCGGCAAGCTTGAACGGCTTGATGATCATGTCCATGTCTTCGCCGAGAAAGTTGCGGCGATTGACGGCGTTCTCCGTGTAACCGGTCATGAACAGCACCGGCAGATCGGGTCGCCAGCGGCGCGCGTGATCAGCGACTTCCCGGCCGCTCATGACAGGCAGGCCTACGTCAGAGAGCAGCAGATCCACGGTAGGGTCGTTTTCCAGAATGTCGAGTGCAGTCTCCACATCCGGCGCGACGCTGCAGCGGTAGCCGTTTTCGATCAGCAGTTCATTCACGAACATCCTGACCGAAGCCGTGTCCTCGACGATGAGGATGTGCTCGCCGGAACCCGGCATCAGAACAGCGGGAGGCTCGACCACCTCCGGCGCGACATCGATGCGAGCCGGGATCATCAACGTCACTTCCGTACCGTGGCCGACCAGACTGCGAATCTGGATGTCGCCACCCGACTGGCGTACGAACCCGTAAATGGACGACAGGCCCAGGCCGGTGCCTTCACCCAGAGGTTTGGTGGTGAAGAACGGATCGAACACCTTGTCGATGACGCTGTGCTCGATACCGACGCCGTCATCCTTGACCGAGATGACTACGTACGGGCCGTCAGCCAGCTTGGGGTCGCCTTTGGAGTAGGCGGCGAACGTCGCCACGCGGATGGTGCCGCCTTCAGGCAGCGCATCGCGGGCGTTGATCACCAGATTCAGCACCGCGCTTTCCAGTTGGCTGGCATCGACCATGGCCACCGCAGCAGTGGAGGTCAGGTCCATCTCCAGCGCGATACGCTTGCCGATGGTGCGGCGCAGCAGATCGTCCAGCGAAGCGATGTGACGGTTGATGTCGATCGGTCTGGCATCCAGCGGTTGCTGACGCGCGAACGCCAGCAGCCGTTGGGTCAGCGCCGCGGCGCTCATGGCTGAAGCCAGTGCGCCCTCGGTGTAACGCAGGACCTTGTCGGGCTTGTTGTCGAGCGTGCGCTTTTTGATCAGTTCAAGACCGGTGATGATTCCGGTGAGCATGTTGTTGAAGTCGTGGGCAATCCCGCCAGTCAGCTTGCCGATGGCGTCCATTTTCTGCGCCTGCAGCAGACGCTCTTCGGTCTTGGCGCGCTCGGCGACTTCGATCGCCAGTTTGGAGTTCACGTTGTTGAGCTGATGGATGTGCGAGCGTTCGCGCTGCCGGTGTTCAGTAACGTCTTCGACGAAAACCAGACTCATCAGCGGCGTGCGGTAAGGCGAAATCTGCCACTCGGTGTAGCGCACCTCGCCGCGGATCGACATGCTGACGCTGCCTTTCCAGCGTTCGCCAGCGCGCAGCGCAGCGGCCAGCTCTTCGACAACCTGCTGCTGATCACTGGCCAGCGAGCCGAGCAGGGTGGTGTGCGGATTGGTATGGTCGATGAGTTGCGCAAAGGCGTGGTTGCATTCGTGAACCTTGAAGTCCACGTCCACCACTGCGATAGGCGCCGAGACGTTGGCAAAGATTTCCCCGAACCGTGCCTCGCTCTCGCGAAGGGCGTACTCGGTATCGCGAACCCGCAACAGCGTTCTGATGGTGGCGAGCAGTACGTCGGGATCGACCGGATGAACCAGATAAGCGTCAGCGCCCGCTTCAAGACCGGTGACGATGTCGGCGCTCTGCATGGACGCGGCCGACACATGCACCACCGGCAGCAGCGCGGTGCGAGGCTCGGAGCGCAGCAGCCGAACGATGTCGAAGCCGCTCATGTCCGGCAGGTTGACGTCCAGAATCAGTGCATCGGGCACCTGAGCGGCGATCATTTCCAGGCCGTCGGTGCCGTTGCCTGCTTCGCTGACGATGAAACCGTGACGCTCCATGCGACGCCTCAGGGCGTAGCGGGTGGCGTCATTGTCGTCAACGATCAGCAGGCGGATTTCACGTGTCATCGCGGGGCTCCCCGGCGATGGCCAGTGGAATAATCACATAGAAGGTAGAGCCGACACCCGGAGTGCTTTCGACCCCGACGCGTCCGCCGAGCAGTTCGGCAAAACGTTTACACAACGACAGCCCCAGGCCGGTGCCACGCAGGCGCTTCTGCAGCGGCGAGTCGATCTGGGAAAAGTCCTCGAACAACTCGCCATGCATCGCCTCGGGAATGCCCACGCCTGTGTCGGTGACGGCGAAGCGTATTTCTTCAGGGTTTTCCAGGGTCGCCGACACGCGCACTTCACCGCGCAGGGTGAACTTGAGCGCGTTGGAGATGAAGTTACGCAGAATCTGCGCAACTTTCTTGTCGTCGGTGAACAGCCGCGGGAGCCCGGTCGGGGCTTCGAAAATCAGGTCCACTGAGGACATGTTGACGATCGGCCGGAACATGCCGCGCAAGGCCGCGAACAGGTCGAACATGTCGAACCAGGCGGGAGAAATGGAGATCCGGCCGGCTTCGATCTTGGCCAGGTCCAGCAGGTCGTCGACCATATCGGACAGCTCGCGAGCCGCGCCGCTGACGAACGCCACCTGTCGGTGCTGCTCGGGGCTCAAAGGTCCGTCGATTTCGTCCTTGAGCAAGCTGGCGATACTCAGGATCGACCCCAGTGGAGTCCTGAACTCGTGGCTCATGTAAGACAGGAAGCGGCTCTTTAAGTCGGAAGCCTGGCGAAGTTCGCTTGCCTGATTGTCCAGTTCCGAGTACAGCGCAAGCACGCCCTGGTTGGTCTCGTCGAGCTCGGCCCGCAGAGCTTCGGTCTCCTGGCGCAGGCGCTCGACTTCAGCCGCCAGATCTTGTGCAGAGGTTAGGGATGAATCAAGCATCGATAGCCTCCAGAGTAATGACCAGAACGGTAACGTCGTCTCGGCCGCGACAATAATCACGGTGCAACAGCGCTGCGATGACGGCCGGGTGGCGGTACACCAGCCCTGGATAATCACGCAGATTCCAGCGCGACTGCAGGCCATCGCTGTACATCACCAACAGACTGCCAGTGGCGTTCGGGTGTTCGAAAGCTTGTGCCTTGCGATACTGCAGCCCGACGATGCCCGGATGCGAAGCCAACCCGTGGCTTCGTTCCTCGCCGATCACGGTCGCACCGATATTGCCGATGCCGACGAACCGCAACGTGTCACGGTGTGAATCGAATTGTGCAATCGCGACGGCACCGCCTCGCGTTCCCTTCATGGTGTGATGCATTTCATCCAGGACTGCAGCGCCGGGGTCGAACGGAGCACGCAGGAACGCCGATTCGCCCGCACGGGCCGCCAGCTCGGCTTCGCTGCCGTGGCCCAGTCCATCGACCACCAGCGCACTCAAGTGCCCGCTGCGTATCACTAATGACCAGACATCGCCGCACGCGGGATCGTTCAACAGGGAATGCTGGCTGGCGCCGAACCGGATATCACGGGCTTTCGATCCGCGTGGATAAAAGCGTGACAGGATCACAGTGCCTCGGCCGTCGGCATGCATATCAAAGACATCGGCCTGCCGTGAGACAGCCCCCAGGCCTATGCCTTGAGTCCCGCGCGTAGAGAATCCGTCCTGCATGCAGCGCTCGATGTCAAAGCCCGGACCGCGGTCGACTGCAATGACTTCAATGCCGCTCACCTGACCGCTGGGGACGACGCGCAGATGAAGCTCGCCATGCCCTGCATGCTTGAGCTGATTGCTGGCGAGCTCCGTGACAGCCAAGGCGACTCGACCGGCGTCGACCGGATCGAAACCCTGCGCTTCTGCCAATTGCTGAGCGGTGCGCCGGGCATGACCGACCTGACTGCTGTCGATAATGGGCAGTACGTGAGTCAGGGT
>JARDZH010000201.1 GCA_029240955.1 Pseudomonas sp.
CGTTCTTGCAATTGCAAAGGATCTTGTCGCGTCCCTTGGCAGCACTATCGCCCGGCGGGTGGCTGATCGGTGCCAGCAGCCAGCGTCGCAGCGACTCGTCTACCCGGCCCTCAAGCCACAGGCTCTGCAACCAGTCACGCGCCACGGTTTCACCGGCCAAGCGCAAGGCGATGATTCGATCACCCTCAAGGCGTACACGTTTTCCGACCGAGCGTTTCGAATCGTCGTAGGCCATGACCGGACCCTCATCGAGCCCCAGCAGCTGGTCGATCTGGCGCAGGCGCGCGGCATCCGGTGGCTGTGCGGCAGCGGCGCGAATCAGCAGTGCCGGCCGTTCGCGTCCCGCCAGGCTCAGGCTCGCAAAGCTGAAGTCCTCACACAGCGGGCGCAATGCCGTCAGCCGGTCCTGGACATTGCCTTCGACCAGCGCAAACAACTGCCACGGCAACCCCGCGCGTTCGACGCGAACTGCAGCCTGTTTGAGTTCCGGCTGTCGCGAAAGCCGATCGAAGGCGGGCAGGGTCAAGCTGTTTACCCCGCCCTTGAGAAAACGGTCGCCCCAGTGCATGGGCAGAAACGTCTGACCTGGCAGCAGGCTTTCGTCGGCAGTGACCGGGACAAACAGCTCCGCGCGACGGCTGGTCACGCGTGCCAGGTCGCCGGTCTGCAGCCCCTGGCTGCGCAAGTCTTGCGGATGCATCCCGAGCACCGCTTCGCTGACGTGACCGAACAACCGCGCGGCGGTGCCGGTGCGGCTCATGCCGTGCCACTGGTCGCGCAGCCGCCCCGTGTTGAGCGTGAGCGGATACGCCGTATCACACGGCTCATGCAGTGCAATGTACGCGTCGTGAACGAACCGGGCGCGGCCAGACGGCGTGGGAAACTGCCCGTCCGCATACAGCCGCGCAGTGCCGTGTTCAGCGCCGGCAGCAAAGGGCCATTGCTGCGGTCCGAGCCGATCGATCAGCGCCCGATCAATCCCGGTCATGTCCAGATCGCGGCCAGCGGTCAACGGGGTGAATTCCTGAAACAGCGTCTCCGCACAAGGGAAGTCGAACAAGTCAGGTGACTCCGGACGCAACCGGCGTTGCAGCCGCTGCGCGAAATCGACGGTGATCGCCCAGTCGGCCCGCGCTTCGCCCGGCGCGGCCACGGCCTTGCGCACGCTTGAAACGCGTCGTTCCGAGTTGGTGACAGTGCCTTCCTTTTCGCCCCAACTGGCGGCCGGCAGCAGAAGGTCGGCAAAGGCGGCGGTTTCGGTGGTGCTGAACGCCTCCTGGAGCACGACAAACGGGCAGGCCTGCAGCGCGGCTCTGACTTTCTGTTGATCGGGAAGCGATTGCGCCGGGTTGGTACAGGCAATCCACACGGCTTTGATCTTGCCGGCCTGCATCTGGTCGAACAGTTCAATCGCCGACAGGCCCGGCGCGGCGGGCAAAGTGTCTACGCCCCAATACTCGGCGACCTCCGCTCGGTGCTCGGCATTGCTCGCCTCGCGATGGCCGGGAAGCAAATTGGACAGGCTGCCGGTTTCACGCCCGCCCATGGCATTGGGCTGACCAGTCAACGAGAAAGGGCCTGCGCCGGGACAGCCGATCTGCCCGGTCGCCAGATGCAGGTTAATCAGCGCGCTGTTTTTTGCACTGCCCGCCGTCGACTGGTTCAAGCCCATGCACCATAGCGACAGAAAGCTGGGCGCATCGCCGATCCACTCGGCGCACCTCCGCAGGTCGGCCACTGCAATGCCGCAGATCTGCGCAACACGTTCTGGTGTGAACGTCTCTGCCAGCGCCTGAACTTCCGCATAGCCTTCGGTGTGCGCAGCGATGAAGGCGGAGTCGACTTTGCCTTCACGTATCAGCAGATGCAGCAGGCCATGAAACAGCGCCACGTCGGTCCCGGGCTGGATCGCCAGATGCAGGTCCGCCAGTTCGCAGGTGTCGGTGCGTCGCGGATCGATGACGATAATCCTCATGTCCGGTCGTCTGGCCCTGGCTTCTTCAAGACGGCGGAACAGCACCGGGTGCGCGTAGGCCATGTTGCTGCCAGCGATCATCACGCAGTCGCTGATCTCGATGTCTTCATAACTGCAAGGCGGCGCGTCAGCACCCAGGCTGCGCTTGTAACCGACGACCGCCGACGACATGCACAGCCGTGAATTGCTGTCGATGTTGTTGGTGCCAATCAGCGCGCGGGCCAGCTTGTTGAAGGCGTAGTAATCCTCGGTCAACAACTGGCCGGAGATATAGAACGCCACACTGTCGGGGCCGTGCTCGCGAATGGTGTCGGCAAATACCAACGCCGCGTGCTCCAGTGCGCTGTCCCAACTGGTCCGGCTGCGCGCCAACTGTTTGCCCAGGCGTAATTCGGGGTAAAGCGCCCGCGCCGACAGGTCGCCCGTCAGGTGCAGGGTCGAGCCTTTACTGCAGAGTTTCCCGAAGTTGGCAGGGTGCGCCGGATCGCCGGTGACGCCGAGGATTCGCTCATCATCGTGTTCAATCAGCACACCGCAGCCAACGCCGCAGTAGCAGCACGTGGACGCGGTGACTTGGGTGGCGCGGGAGACGAAACTGTTCATGCGCAAAGTCGCTCTGGCTGGACCGGCTCACCGAACATCAGGTGGTCGCGTATCTCACGGATCGACGTGCCTTCGCGAATCTGCTGCAAGTACCAGTGGCCGTCGGTGGTATCGCCGTAAAGACACGCGCCGACCAGCACGTCCTGCCTGATCACCAGCTTCTTGTAGACGCCGCTGATCGGGTCCGAGAGGGTGATGCTTTCCGTGCCTTCCGCGCCCAGAAAATCCCCGGCGGAAAACAGGTCTATCCCAGTCACTTTCAGCTTGGTCGAGGTGACCGAGCCTGAATAGCGCGCAAAGCCCAGTTGGGCCAAGTGGTTGGCACAGACGCGAGCCTGTTCGAACAGCGGCGCGACCAGGCCGTAAGCGATGCCGCGATGGCTGACGCATTCGCCGATGGCGTAGATGCGCGGGTCGAAGGTCTGCAGTGTATCGTTGACCAGAATGCCGCGATTGCAGGGCAGTCCCGCCTGTTCGGCCAGCTCGATGTTGGGACGAATGCCGGCGGCCATGACCACCAGGTCAGCGGCGATCCGCTCGCCGTCTGCCAGTTGCACCGCGTTGACGCGCCCCTGACCGTCGCCGAGCAAGGCCTGGGTCTGAGCTGCCAGGCGAAAGGTCAGGCCGCGTTGCTCCAGAGCGTTCTGCAGCATCAGGCCGCTGGTTCGATCCAGCTGCCGCTCCAGCAACGTCTGGCCGTTGTGCAGAACGGTCACTTGCATGCCGCGCAGCGCCAGACCGTTGGCCGCTTCCAGCCCCAGCAGCCCGCCGCCGATGACCACCGCACGGCGGTGGGTGCGGGCGGTGTCGATCATCTGTCGGGTATGGCTGATGTCGCGATAACCGATCACGCCCTGCAGATCGTTGCCCGGAACCGGCAGCATGAACGGGCTGGACCCGGTGGCGATCAACAGCCTGTCGTAGTGGGCCTGGGTACCGTCGTCGGCGATGACCAGACGTCTGACCCGGTCGATCTTCACGACGCGTCGGTTGAGCAGCAGCTGGATGCCGTTGCTCTCGTACCACGCCAGGTCGTTGAGTACGATGTCGGCAAAATCCTGCTCGCCGGCCAGCACGGGCGACAGCAGAATCCGGTTGTAATTGGGGTGCGGCTCGGCTCCGAAGACCGTGATGTCGTACATGTCCTCGTGCAGCTTCAAGAGTTCTTCAAGCGTGCGAACGCCAGCCATGCCGTTGCCGATCATCACCAGTTTGAGTTTTTCCATCTTGCCTCCGAGTCGCGCCCGCACAAACAAAAAAAGCGCCCCCGCCAGTTGCCTGACGAGGACGCCTTTGTCCTGTCCCGTTTTGTCGGGGAGCACTGCCTTCGTCATTGAAGGCCGTGCTTTATGTAATTGCCTTATGGGAGTCATGCAGCGCGTGTGCCAAGTCCGCAGAGCCTGAGTTTTCGGGGCTTGGTCAAGGTTTGCGTTCACCTGACGCACCGCAAAGCAGCAGGGCGCACTCTAGCGGGGCGCTTGGCGGACTAATGCCGTGCCAGCCAGATGATTGCAGTTGCCAGATTGATCACTAACGAAACCAGCGCCACCGTGCGCCATACTGTGAGCGGCTCTCGTTCCAGCAAAGGCCGTGGACGCATACTGACAGGCTGATGTTCGGCCTGTTCCAGTTCGAGCAGCCATTGCTCGGCCGTCTCGTAACGCCGTGCCGGCTCCGGTTCAAGCGCTTTGCCAAGGCTTCGATCCAGCCAGTCCGGTACGTCCGGACGATAACGGCTGGCGGGCGTCGGCGAGCCGAAACGCGGTCGTTGAAACGCCTCGATCTCGCCATAGGGAAAGTGGCCGGTGAGCAGTTGGTAGAGCGTGACACCGACCGCATAGAGATCCTGCTGCGCGGCCGGCTGCACGCCGTCGAACGCCTCAGGCGCGATATAGCTGGGAGTGCCCGGCAAGTCGCCGGCTTTGTTCGCGGACAGTCCCGGACAGAAGGCCAGGCCGAAATCCAGAATGCGCAGCTCGCTGTCCTCGCTCAGCAGCAGGTTTTCCGGCTTGATGTCGCGGTGGATGATGTTGCGTCGGTGCAGCAGGCCGACGCCTTTGAGCAGGCGTGCGGCGAGCTGCTGCCATTGCGCGAGCGGCAGAGGGCCTGAATGTGCGAGCAGCTCAGCGAGCGTTTGCCCGGGGTGTTCGCGCATCACGTAATACAGATGCTGCCGGGCAGGCAGCGGGTGAACGTCCGGAAAAAAGCGCCCGGCCACGCGGCGCAGAAACCATTCCTCCAGCATCAGGCTCTGCGCTGCGAGGCTGTCCTCCTCGCGAGGAGGCAGGGTCTTGAGCAGCCACGGCTGGCCCTGAGCATCGCGTACCCGATACAGCGTGGACTGGCGTGACTGCGACAAGGGCTGATCGACCGTCCAGCCTTCGAACACCTGGCCGGTTTTGAGGCTCGGTGGCAGTGGCCATTGCTGCAATTGCGACAGCGTGTCGCCCAGATCATCCGCTCCCAAGCGGTCGACCTCGACCAGCAGGGCACTGGCGTTGTCCTGGCTGCCGGCCAGATGCGCGGTATTTACCAGCGTCCGCACGGCGGTCTCGGGCGAGGATTCTTCCGTCAGGATCGAGCCGATCCGGTGGTCGCCCAGCGTCGCCCACACGCCGTCGCTGATCAGCAGCAACCGCTCGCCCTCGCGTAATTCGCCGTCTAGGTAATCCATCACGACGTACTGGTCCAGACCCAGCGCGCGCTTGAGCACGTGCTGCATGTCGGATTGCTCCCAGACGTGATC
>JARDZH010000202.1 GCA_029240955.1 Pseudomonas sp.
CGAGGTCTACAGCGTGCTGCGCAACCGCGCCCATAGCAACGTGGCATTTTTGCTCGGTGAATCGCATCGTTATCAGCCGGGGCTCGACACCCTCACCATTTATCCCGGCGTACTCACCAGCTATCCGAACTTCATGTTCAATGTGCCGGCCGAGCAGGTTCCGGCGTTTGTCGATGCCATGGAAAACGCCAAAGACGCCAATCGCTTCGAGAACATCGTCGAACGCTGGGGCATTCGCCGCAGTCATCCGCAGTTCTGGTTGTATTTCCACGATCTGAGTCAGTACATCCACGAGACCGAACCGGAGGAAGAGGGCGTGCTGGATATGAATCGGTACGAGAATTTGTGACGGGCTGGCCATGCAGGTGCGCGGAGTGAGCCACGGACTGCGCTGGTGCTGAGCGCTGCTCATGTTGCAGCGGGCGCTGACGGTGTCTGTCAGCGCCCTGGGCTGGCGGGATCAAATGACCGTGCCCGGCGCATCCGCTCAGGGCTTGAAGACTTTCCAGTAATCCGGGCCGTAATCAAGCAACAGCTCGGTGCCTGCCGGGATTTTTTCCCAGGCGACCAGAAAAACCATGTATTTGCCGACGCAGATCGATCCGACGTTCTCGACACCTGCGTCGACCTGGCCCGGTACGTTGACAGCATTGATCATGCTCAACAGGTTGCTGTTGCCGTGGCCGCTGAGCGTGGCGCCTTTGGTTGCGGTTGCATACAGAAAGGTGCTGACCTGCTCATGGGATTTTTCGAGCATTTCCGCACGCAGGGATTTGGCGGTGCGGTGCAGCTTGCCCGCGTAGGGGCCAAGGACTTCAAAAGGTTCGATATCGACTTTAGCGAACACCGACAGCCCTCGTTCCGGGCCTTCAGTCGGTCGCCTTAGCTCGAAACGTTCAGTCAACCTGTCGTGATGCGAGCCTTCTTCGAAGATCCATTCATGAATATCTTCGGTGATTCTGCGTGTCATCTCCTTGAGCCTGGGGCCTTGAAAGTCAGCGAAAAACCGGTTGGCGTCAGTAATTGCGATTTTTTCTATATCACCCTCCAGTTTGTGCGTCAGGCTGACCCTGATATCCGTCGGGTCCTGCAGAATGGGCGCATTGTTATTGATGTGGTGCCCCAGCGAAGGTTAAATCCAAGGCCGGCGCTGGGACAACAGCAGCATCATCGAGTCGAGCGCGCTTGGAACTGCCAGCCGTGGGGGGCACCATTGGTTCTGTGCTGTCCGGCGTAGACGGTTCCGGCGCATGCCGGCGACCGGGTTTTGTCGCGCTACGAGCCGCAAGTGATTTGCGCGCGAGCATTCCCTCCGAACCGGATGCCGAGAACAATTGCAGACACTCTGTGACCGCACTTCTCAGCTCGCCGCGATCATTGACGAAGGTTGACCAGAGCACCGGATCGAGATCGTTTTCATCAATGAATGTGGTCATTGTGCTTGCCGACCCGGTTGCGTTGTAGCGCGCACGCCATTGTTCAAGATGTTCAGGTGTCAGCGGGCTGAACGTCTGGTTGTTGGCATACCTTTCCAACACTTTTCCCCGCGCCCTGAAGCTGCCATCCATATTGACGTGAGCCATGAAATCCTGCGGGTCAAGGTTGTGCTCGGCGGCGAACCCTTCGCGGGTCAACCTGGTGCGACGTTCCTGCGACATCGTGCGCCAGTCCTGCAGGTTTTCGAAGGTGACTACTGTGCGTGCGGTGTCGGCGCGGTCCAGTACCTGTTGGCCAAGTGGTGTCAATTGCCCTCGTGTGTGGACGAATTGCTGGAAAGCAGCAAGATCCAATCGGTGTTTTTTCGCGAATGCCTTGATCGCAATACCCGTCATCTCTTCGCTGAAATGCGACCACTTCTGCAGATGCAACGGCGTTATCACGCTGGTGTCTTCGGGCGCACCGCCTCTGACCCGTATTTCGTTCGTATACCAGCGCCCGGGTTGCACCGAGGACAGATTGATCCACAGGGAACGGTTGTTTTCTGGATTGACCAGCGCCACCGAGAAGCTGTTTTCGCCGGTCTGCGCCGTCTCCTGGATGAATCCGTAAGAGTTTTCCCGAATCTGGTAGACGCCAATGGTGCCGCGCTCATCAATGTTGCAAACGAACTTCTGGTTGTACTCGGGCTGAAAGAATATGCCCCGCGAGTCGGCCTTGAGACCGGTAATCCAGCGGGGTTTGACGGCATAGGGGCGTATCAGAGGGTCGTTATTGCTCATGACAGTCACCGGCTCGCGATAGCGCGGGCCGAAAGCCTGACCCGAGAGCGCGTCTATGAACCGATAATCCGCCGCCTCGGCGGTACCCACGTTGCGCATGGGAATATTGGCAATCCCCTCGACCGTGCACAGCCGGTCACCGTTTTGACGCGGTACCCATGTGCTCGGGTCGACGGCCATCAAGTGGTGCGCCGCGATCGCTCCATCACGCAGGCGGGCGATTGCCCTGTGTGCGTGGCGCAAGGTCGCGCCGCCAACCTTGCCCAGGGTGAATCGTCCCAATCTGAGCACCAATAGCACCGACTCCAGCGGATTGAGTTCCTGAAGCGTCGATATCACCAGCGTTCGGGTCAAGGTAGCGAGCCTGGGCAGGGCCAGGCGGATGCCGATCCTGCCAGCCTGAGTGGCCAGACGCGTGCAACCGGCAATGTATTTACCGATCGGCAGGGCAAAGGAAACGATATCGGTGAAGAGGCCAAGGCCACCACTTTCGATGCGTTTGGGGTCGCCGGATGTCAGATCATCGATGGCGCCCCAGAACGGCACGAACATCTTTCCCCAGAAGACAATATCCTCAAGAAAATCTCTGCCGATGTCCGTACTGCGCGTGGCCTTGCGAACTTGCTCGAGCAAAGACGTCTCATCTTGGAGGAACAGCTCCTTGGCGATCATGGTCGCCAGCGCCTCGGCTCGGGCAGAGGTCAGATTATTCGCAGCGAAGGGCAGAGTGCGTGTCAGTACGTCGGGGTGGCGCTGTTCAATGGGCACCGCGTCAAACCTGTCGCCGAGCTGTTCCACAATCAACGTGGCGTGCTGATTGTCTCTGGGTTTCGAGCCATCGCGGTACGCTTCCCAGTCAAAAGGCAACTCGCTGCCTGTTCTGAATGAAGCACGGCTGGTACGGCTGCTCGAACCGACCTTTTCAACTTTGATCTCGCCGCCCACCTGCAACGACTCGATATCCGCGCGCAGGCGCACGACACCCGCGCGGGGGAAGACTTCGACGTAGCGGGACTCGGTCGGGCGGGTCGGATCGATCATTCGCAGAATGAACCCGCAGCGGGCGCGAACCGCGTCGGTGTTGCTTTTGTTCTCGTGCTCGATCTGAGTATCGTTCAGTGGCAGACGCAAGGAGTAAACGGTCACTTCGTCGCGCTCGAGATCACCCCGGCACGCCAGGAGAAATTGCGCCAGAATCGCTTTGATCAGCGTTTTGTAGGCGGCTCGTGGAGTGCTCAGCCAAGCATGAAACGCCTCGTCGAACGCCGCATCGGACTCATATCGGAAGCGACTTGGCGGCTTGAGCGCCAGATCCGCCGTGGCACTGGCCATCGCTTGCTCGTGCTGCTCCAGTGTGCTCAAGGCTAGTTCTATTTCGCTGATCGGATAATCGCTGTGACGTGTCCCGATCAATCCCATCGCGGCTGCCCATTCCACCGTCGGGCGAATTTTGGCGGCGGCGACCAGTCGCTGTTGCTCAGCGTTTTCCGAATAGGCGCGGTAATGCTCTGCCAGCAGATTGAGCAACTGCTCGAAACTCATGTGCCGGGATGAACCGGGTGCAATGGATTCAGCGAGGAGAAAGCCGCTTTTGAAATAGACCCAGGTACTGGAGGTCGCATACGGCAGATCGTCGGGGATGTCCTGAACCCACGCCTCGCTGGCAACGTTGTTTTTCATGATGGCCAACGCTAACAGAGCAATCGGCCGGTCGACGGAGAGTGACCTCTGAAAGTGTCCGATCAACGATTCGTGTATCGATGAATAACGACAACCTGACTCGATCAGTATCGGCAGTTCGTTTTGATAGTAGGCCTGCGGGCCCGATTTCATACTCAGCCAGAGGGCGCGCCACAATAACTTCGTCAGTACAGGGGTTGGGCACTTCTGGTTGTCCTGCGCACCGTACCACTCCAATTGCGTGGCAATACGCTGCGCCATTTTCAGGTTGTTTTCCGATTGCAGCATGGATTCCAGTAATGCTACTGGAGTGGTATCGGCGAACTTGCCAAGTTTGGCATTGAATTTGACCGGTACGATATTGAGTAACAGGCACTGTGATGTTTCAGCCTCGATCTGGCGGACCACCTGCATGATCGCTTTATCATCCTCAGCGCCCAGCAAATGCTCAAGATCGCTGATATGCCCCTGATGACCGAGCAGCCACAATGCACGCTGCTCGACGAGATTGTTCAGCAGGCGCTGCCAATCCGCATGGGCAACGGGGCGCGGGGGAACGAGCGAGTAATAGCCGAGAACCAGGTCGAACCGCACAGAGCCGTCACTTTTGATGCCGTTGCCGACCTTTCGGTAGATATCCAGCAAGACATCGACATCGATGGCCCAATAGATCGGAATATTTCGCAAAGTTACCGAATGTCCGGCGATGGTGAAGACTTCCGCTGGGGTGGGGGTGGGTACTTTCGTTGAGCTCAGCTGGAAAGACAGAAAGTCATAGAGAAAGTCGTTGCCCAGCGGCGATTGATCAGTCGTTACGGGTGTAGAAAGGTGGCTAGTGAAGTCTTCGTCTTTTTCCAGTTTCTGTAATACACGAAACGCTTCCTTGCACTCGCGACCCAATTCGGAGTCGGCAGGCGGATGATAGTGGAGCTCGCTGGCATCGGTGTTGAAGCTGTCGCCGATCAGCGCTTGCAGGAAGCTGATCAAATGATTGAGATCCTGCAGTCTGCGCGGCGGTGTCTTGTTGTAGAACGTTGATAACCCTGTAGTCATGTCGGGCCTTTGAATATGGGTGGCTGGCAAATAATCGAAGGCAACTAATATAAGGGTTGGAAAAACGGGCTCAGGTATACATATATATCGGTGGGTAGGCGCTTGCGTTTCCATTTGTTAACGAAGCCCAAGCGCCCGGATGCCGCACCCTTGGCCTGGGAGGGGGCGCGCGAAGGGCTTTTTCCGACAAAAATACTGGGACTTTGTCCCGCGCGCCGATTGGCGTAAACTGCGCCCAAGCCTGCGAGGAGTTTCCATGACCGCCATTACCATTACCGACGCCGCCCATGATTACCTGGCCGATCTGCTTTCCAAGCAGAACACCCCGGGCATCGGCATCCGCGTCTTTATCACCCAGCCTGGCACCCAG
>JARDZH010000203.1 GCA_029240955.1 Pseudomonas sp.
CCCGAGTTCAATCTGGATTATCTGCTTTCCTCCCCGGAAACAACGTGCCAGCACTGGCTGTTCAACCGCGATGCGGTGCTGACGGTCGGTGGTTTGGACCCGCAGTATCCTGACGCGCTTGAGCTGGACCTGATATTGCGGCTGGTAGAGGACGGCAGCTTCACCCAGTTCGCTCACTCGCCGGAGCCGCTCGCCGTTTTGCCCGCGCCTGCTGCGCGAGACAACCTCGACGAAGCCAACACCCTGCGCCGGCATCTTCAGGTCCGCGGCTACGCCGCCAGTGAGCTGCACTCGAATGCGCCGGGACAGTATCGGGTTGTGTACGGACATGCGAGCGAGCCGCTGGTGTCGATTCTGATCGCAGTACAGGATCAACTCGACAGTCTGGTGCCCTGTGTCGAAAGCATTCTGGAGAACACCGCTTATCCGCATTACGAAATCCTGATCTGCGATAACAACAGTCAGTCGCCTGATATGCAGCAGTGGCTGAGCGACATCGAGTCGATGCAGTCAGACAAGATCCGCGTGGTTCGACATGCGCAAACGCTGAGTCAGTCGGCACTGCATAACCAGTCGGGTGAGCACGCTCGCGGTGAGTATCTGTTGATACTCGCCAACGACGCGACGATCCTGCACAACGACTGGCTCGACGGGCTGCTCAACCAAGCGCTTCGTCCCGAGGTCGGTGTTGTGGGTCCGAAGCTGGTCTCACGGGCAACCGGCATCGAGTATGGCGGAATCATTCTGGGCCTTGACGGCTCTGCTACGGCTATCAGTTCCAAAGATGCGGTGGCTCCGGACGGCTACATGCGTCGCCTGGCAGCCGACCAGAGCTTCAGCGCAGTCAGCGGCGCTTGCATGATGATACGGCAGTCCCTGTTTACTGAGCTTCAGGGTTTCGACGAGCAACTGTTCCACAGTCACTTCGCCGACATTGACCTGTGCCTCAAGGCGCGTGACGGAGGTTTGCTGGTTGTCTGGACTCCACATGTGACCGTCGCCCGTAAAACTGCCGACGCTGCAGGCGAGCCGGTTACCGACGAGTTTGCCAATCGCGCGCTGCGCTACAAATGGCTGCACTTCATGGCCTGGGACCCTGCGTACAACACCAACCTGTCACTGCAAACCAGCCGGGCATTCCTCACTCAACCTGTGACTGAACTGAGCTGGCGCCCGCTGAGACAGCGGCCGTTGCCGGTGGTACTCGTGCTTCCCGGGGATCGCGCGGCCGGCGGTAACAGGCTCACTGAGCCGGCGCTGTTCTTGAGCGACACATCCCTGGCCGACAGCGTTGTGTGCCATCAGCCGCTGGCATTGCCGGAGTTCGCCCGTGTCAGTCCCGATACTGCTGTGTTCCAGCAAACGTTGACCGACAGGACCGCCATCGCCATCGCCGCAGTCAAAGACCACACCACAGCGTTCGTCGTCTACGACCTCCATCAGTACCCTGTTTTTTCCGACATCGATAAAACCGCAGCGCCATTCGACGCTATACAGACATCGCTGCGCAGCGGGCTGGAGCCAGTAGACCGGGTCACCGTGCCGACTGAGGCACTGGCTGATCTGCTGGGGGATGTGCATCGGGATGTGCAGGTCATCGAGACCCGTCTTTCGTCGTCTATCTGGCTGGGTTTGCAGAGTGAGCGCGGTGTCGGCACCAAGCCTCGCGTTGGCTGGGTCGGCAATGCCGGCGACATCGGAGATCTGCTGCTGATCGCCAACGTCATCAAAGCGCTCGCTCACAAGGTCGAGTGGGTGATCATGGGTCCGTGCCCGCGATGGCTGCGCCCGTATATCTATGAACTGCGCGCGCCCGTCGAAGACTCACTGCTGCCGGGTCTGCTTGCCGGCCTGAACCTGGACCTGGCGCTGGTTCCCGCCCAGCCGCACCTGATCAACCGCACCAAGAGTCCCGTCGCGCTGTTGCAACATGGGATATGCGGTTATCCGATGATCTGCAGTGACGTCTTGCTCGATGCGGGCCTGGGTGTCACCAAGGTCAGTAACGATCGGTCATCCTGGATCGATGCCATCGAAGCGCATATCAGCGAGCCCGCTGCATGTGCGCACAAAGGGGATGAGCTCAAGATCAAGGTGTTCAAGCACTGGATGCTGAAACGCACTGATCTTCAAGGCTGGCGCGACACCTGGCAATTAGGCTGACAATAAAAAGGGCTCCTTCGGGAGCCCTTTTCAGGTGATGACCAAAGCGTCACCAACGTATCAGACAGGCGCCCCAAGAGTAACCGACGCCGAAACCCACCGCGGCAATCGTCGTGCCTTCAGTGATCGCGCCCTTGTCCATGGATTCCTTGAGCGCAATAGGGATCGTGCAGGACACCGTATTGCCGCAGTGCTGGAACTCGGTGACGAATTTCTCCACAGGGAGCTTCAGTCGTCGGCGCAGCGCATCCAGCATGAACTGATTAGCCTGATGAAACACAAAGAGGTCGATATCGTCCTGCTTTGTTTGCTCGTCGAACAGAGACGCAAAGAGTTTCGGCACACGGGTCATGGAGAACTCGAAAATCGCCGGGCCGTTCATGAAGAGGTTGGCATCCGTTCGCACGTTGCCGCTCTCATCACGATATTCGACCGGTTGTGGATGCACCGCAGCCGGCTTGCGCGCCCCACCAATCGGTACGATCAGGTTTTCTGCGCCTGCGCCATCACTGCCGTAGCGGAATCGGTCAAGAAACGGTCCACCCTCGGAAGCGCTCAGCAGTGTCACGGCGGCAGCGTCGCCAAATAGGGTGCGGACACTCTTATCCTGAGGATTGATGTAACGGCTGTAGGTTTCGGCGGTTACCAGCAAGACGTTACGGCACTGCCCGGACTCGATCAGCCCCTTGGCAATGCCAAGCCCGTAAATGAAACCGGAGCAGCCCTGATTGAAATCGAAGGCCGCGCAATGGGTGGGGAGATTCAGACGGTGCTGCAACACACAAGCAGTCGCTGGGAGCAGATAGTCGGGGCTTTGCGTGCAGTAGATGAGCGCATCGACATCGCTGCGTTGCACGTTGCCTTTGGTGAACAGCTTCTCGCACGCCCGGTAAGCAAGATCCGACGCCGTCTCCGCATCATCTACGATGCGCCGCTCGCCGATTCCGGTCTTCGCGAAGATCTTGTCGACATCCCATTCGGGAAATTCCCTGGCCAGGGTTTCATTATCCAGTGATCGAGCTGGCAGCTCGTACTCGATATCCATGATACGGGCGTGAAGGTTCATCAGTATTACCCCGAAATGCGTTTTGCGGGAACGCCGAACACAGTCGTGCCGGCTGCGACGTTGCGAACGGCGACGCTGGCCGAGCCGATCACCGATTGTTTTCCGGCCCTGACCTTGGGCAGCAGGCTCGCGTGAGTGCCCATGAACACCTCTTCTTCCAGCACACAAAAGCCTGTCACCACGCCGTGCGCACTCAGCGTGGAAAACGCACCGATGGTAGCGTCATGACCCACCACGCAGCCGATATTGATATTGACGAACTCGCCAATCTCGATATCAACGGAGAGCACAGTGGTCGGGCAGATCACTGACCCACGGCCGATCGATACGTTTTCGCCAATGACCGCGGTCGGATGGATCAGCGTGAAGAATTCAGCGCCCCGGGCCAGCAACTTTTCCACGATCATGCGCCTGTCAGCCGGCTTGCCAATAGCGCAGACCAGGTACTCATCAGGCTGGGGCCGATAGTCATCAATGGAGGACACGACGTCGGGATAGTGACTGAACCGGCTCGACGCGCCCGGCCCGTCATTAATGAACCCGCCAATGACCCAGCCTTCGTTATGCTCGATCCAGTCGACCAGCCATGCGTGCACTTCGCGTCCGAAACCACCGGCCCCGACAATGAGCAACTTTTTGATATTCATTGCGCCAGGTACCCTCCATCGACCACCAAAGACGTTCCGGTGACCCAACGTGCCGCCGGAGATAACAGATAGTTCACCGCGTACGCGACATCCAGCGCCTCACCAATGCCGAGCGGATGTTTCTGGCTGCTTTCATGCATCGCGTGTTCGCCCACCAGCGCATCCAGATTCCGGGTCATTTCGCTATGTACAACGCCGGGAGCAACCGCATTCACCCGGATACCTTCGCGGGCGAGCTCCAGTGCCGCGGCTTTGACCATGGCATCGACCGCGCCTTTGCTGGCGCAGTACGCCATCAATGCGGGCTCGGCAACCCGGCCCATGACCGAGGACACCAGCACGATGCTGGCTCCCTGCCTGAAGACACTCTTCTGGCGAAAGCCCTTGATCAGGGAAAACCCGGACGTCACGTTACTCGCCATGTGTTTTTCCCACTGAGCGAGGCTCAATGCGCGGATCGGCGTGGGCGTCAGTACGCCCGCCGCATGGACCAGCCCGTCGAACGGGACAGCGCTCGCCTGCACCAGCCCTTTGATCCAGGCCGGAACATCCTCATCGCTCAGAAAATCGAAGGGCGCGACGCAGTGCTCTACACCGTGCAGCGCCGCAAGGGTGTTGTGAAGGCGTTCCTCATTACGGGCGACCAGCGTGATCCGCGCGCCCTGCTCGCTCAGCCAGATGGCGACCTGTCGGCCAATACCTGAAGACGCACCGGTCACCATGATCGACTTGTCATTCAGCGAAAAAGGATTGATGTCCAACCGGCAGGTACTCCATGACAGACCCATATCAAAAGCGGCGCGTCGGACGGTCAGTTGCTGACGAGATCGACGACGTCATCAACGGTCTGGCAGTTGCTCAGACGGTTTGCAGAAATGCTTTTGCCAAAATGCTCGTCGACCAGCGACATGAAGCTCACGACAGCGATGGAATCCCAGTCCAGATTCTGGCCTTTGCTAACGCTGCCTTCATCTGCTTCCATGGCTTCTTCGATCAGTCTCAGTACTTTGTCTTCCATCGCTACGGCTCCCCTACAGCGAGATTATGGATAAGCGCGTACCGGTGAAAATCCCGCGCGTAACCAGACCTAGCAATAATCGAACCAAGCGTCTGAACGCGTGCAAAGCCTTGCGGCACAAGGCCTGCAGCTTTTAGGCGTAATCCGTGAAGCGGATCAGACAGAAAAACGGCGCTTGGCTCCTCGCCACCAAAGCGGGGAGCACAAGCGCCGCGTCAAAAAACCAGCATCCAGGCATAACTGCCCACGCCTTCATGGCAGATAAATACTGAACAATCCCCCACCCAACGCCCCGCCATTGGCGATCTCGATCCGCCCGTGCACGCCGTTGCGTGCGTGCAGGCGGGCGATGTGCGATGCGAAATACAGGCCCAGACCGGTACTGCCGCTGCCTTGGTTGATACCCAGCACGTAATCGGT
>JARDZH010000204.1 GCA_029240955.1 Pseudomonas sp.
CCTGCCCCGTCGCGAGCTGCGCTCCCTCCCACAGTTTTCTGTGTGCAACCGCGCAATCAATGCCGCCCCCGCATTGTGGGAGGGAGCGAAGCTCGCGATCCAGGCGACGCGGTCTACCAGGGCGATCGCGTCATCGTTCGTCGCGAGCTGCGCTCCCTCCCACAATGGACCTGCATGCCGCTCTCCCATCAATGCCCGCCCCCACCCGGCGGTCCTGCCTTGGCGGCGAACGGGGGTCTGGCCAGCCAGACCAGCAGGATCAGGCCCATGAACACCCAGCCCAGCATGTGGAAATAATCCACCGTGGACATCATGTATGCCTGCCCGTTGAGCGTCTGCTCCAACTGCGCGTAAGCCTGCGGGCTGGCGCCGCCCAAGGTGTTCAGCGCTTCACGGGTGGCCGGTTCGAAGGTGCTGATGTTTTCACTGAGGTACGCGTGGTGCTGATCCGCCCGGCGAATCCAGATCCAGGTCGTCAGCGATGCGGCGAAACTGCCGCCCAGCGTGCGCAGAAAGGTCGCCAGTCCCGAGCCGTCGGCAATCTGGTCCGGCGGCAGGTCCGACAGCAGAATGCTCAAGGTCGGCATGAAGAACAGCGCAACGCCGATACCCATGAACAGCTGCACCATCGCCACGTGCTCGAAATCCACCTCGTTGTTGAACCCGGCACGCATGAAGCAACTGAGCCCCATCGCCAGAAACGCGCCGCCAGCCAGGATCCGCAGGTCGAACCGATGCGCATATTTGCCCACGAACGGTGACATGAGGACCGGCAGAATCCCGATGGGTGCCACTGCAAGCCCGGCCCAGGTCGCGGTATAGCCCATCTGCGTCTGCAGCCACTGCGGCAACAGCAGGTTGATGCCGAAGAATCCGGAATAGCCGCCGATCAGCACCAGCGTGCCGACCCGGAAATTACGGAACGCGAACAGCCTCAGATTGACGATGGGGTGCTTGTCGGTCAGTTCCCAGATCACGAAGAACGCCAGCGCAACCAGCGAAATCAACGAACCGATGACAATGAAGTTGGACTCGAACCAGTCCATGTCATTGCCCTTGTCGAGTACCACCTGCAGGGCACCGACTCCGACGATCAGCGCCAGCAGGCCGATATAGTCCATCGGCTGACGCGCCGTCTTGACCGGTCGCTTGGCCATTTGGGTCCGCACCACCAGCACCGCGAACAGACCGATCGGGATATTGATGAAGAAGATCCACGGCCAGCTGTAACTGTCGGTAATCCAGCCACCCAGAATCGGCCCGGCAATCGGCGCCACCACCGTGACCATCGCCAGCAGCGCCAGCGCCATCCCCCGTTTCGCCGGGGGATAAATGGCGATCAGCAGCGTCTGGGTCATCGGATACAGCGGCCCGGCCACCACACCTTGCAGCACCCGAAAGCCGACCAGTTCCGGCATGGACTGAGAAATACCGCACAGAAAAGAGGCCAGCACGAACAGCAGGGTGGCCCACAGAAACAGCTTCACTTCACCGAAACGGCGGCTCAGCCAGCCGGTCAACGGCAAGGCGATCGCGTTACTGACCGCAAACGAGGTGATGACCCAGGTGCCCTGCTCCGAGCTGACCCCAAGGTTGCCGGAAATGGTCGGCAAGGCCACGTTGGCGATGGTGGTGTCGAGCACCTGCATGAAGGTCGCCAGCGACAGGCCGATGGTGCTCAGCAACAGGCTGGGCGGCGTGAATGAAGCGGGGGCGTTGTTGCTCATCGCGAATCATGACCTTTGAAAGCGTGCCCTTGAACAACCAGCACTGAGTCGATGCCCCGGCACGAACGCCGGGGGCTTGCGGGTTGGTAGATCAGCGTTTGGCGGTTGCCGCACCGCCGAGTGCGCTGTTGTCATGAATCAGGCGAGCGATGAGCGCGTCGGCTTCGGCGAGCTGGCCGGCGTAGATATCGGTGCTGAACGTCGCCTGACGCGGCGGCTGCTGGGCGAGCACCGGCCCGCTCTGGTCGTGCAGATCGACGTCGACGGTCGTCGACAGACCCACGCGCAGCGGGTGCTTGGCAAGCTCATCGGCATTGATATGAACCCGCACCGGCACCCGCTGGACGATCTTGATCCAGTTACCGGTGGCGTTCTGCGCCGGCAGCAAGGCAAACGCGCTGCCGGTTCCAGCACCGAGGCTGTCGATGGTGCCGTTGTATTTCACGTCACTGCCGTACAGATCCGAGCTGATTTCCACCGGCTGGCCGATGCGCATCTTGCCCAGCTGGGTTTCCTTGAAGTTGGCGTCGATCCACAGTTGATCCAGCGGAATGACGGCCATGGTCGCGGTGCCCGGCTGGACGCGCTGGCCCAGTTGCACAGTGCGCTTGGCGACATAGCCGGTGACCGGTGCCAGCAGCGTGGTGCGTGCATTGGCGAGATAAGCCTGACGCAACTGCGCGGCTGCGGCTTTCACATCCGGGTGCGAGGACACTTCGGTGTCGTCGACCAGCGCGACATTGCTGGCGAGCTGCTGCTGGATATGGGTCAGCGCGCTCTGAGCGCTGGTCAGATCGTCCTTGGCATGGGACAGCTCTTCCTGCGAGATCGCCCCGCTCGCGGCCAGATTACGGCGGCGATTGTAGTTGTCCTGCGCTTTCTGCACTTCAGCGCGCTGGGCAGCCAGTTGCGCCTTGATGCCGTCAACGTTGCTGTACAGACCGCGCACCTGGCGCACGACCTTGCCCAGATTGGCTTCGGCGCTTTGCAGGCCGACTTCGGCATCGCTCGGGTCGAACTTGAGCAGTTCCTGACCTTCACGAACCAGATCGCCGTCATCGGCGGCAATACTGATCACAGTACCGGTGGTCAGCGGCGTGATTTCCACCACGTTGCCGTTCACGTAGGCGTCGTCGGTGCTTTCGCTCCAGCGCCCGTAAAGCTCGTGCCAGGCCCAGACGGCCAGACCACAGACAATCACCAGCAAGGCCAGCCCGATCAGCAGCACCTTGCGTTTGCCCGACTTCTGATTCTGCTGATCAGGAGCGGTTTGAGTTTCGGAAGCGGCGTTGGCCATGACGAATTACCTTGTTGTCAGCGACGCAGTGGATGGATGAGCCGACTCGGCTGCGGTCTCAGGCTGTTCGCCTTGAAAACCGCCACCCAGGGCCTGCATCAACTGGATCGACAGATCGATACGTTCAGCGTTGAGGTCAGCCAGTTGGCGTTGTGATTGCAGCAATTGCTGTTCGGTGGTCAGCACGTCCAGGTAGTTGCCGATCCCCGAGCCGTAGCGCTGGGTGGCCGTGTCGAAGGATTGCTGAATGACATCGGTGGCGTGCTGACGGGCCTTGATCTGGCCGTCGATGTCGCGCAGTTGGCCGACCGAGTCGGCAACTTCGCCCAGCGCGCGCACCAGACTCTTGTTGTACTGCGCCACCGCCAGATCGTAATCCGCGTCCCGGGCGTCCAGATCGGCGCGCAGACGGCCGCCGTCAAACAGCGGCAGCGAGACGGTCGGCCCGACATTGAAGAAGCGGCTCGCGGAGCCGAACATCGCATCGCCCAGCAGGGATTCAACCCCCGCCGACGCCCCCAGATCGAGATTGGGGTAAAAGCGGGTCTTGCTCGCCTCGATGTCACGGCTTGCAGCTTCGACGCGCCAGCGGGCGGCAACCAGATCCGGACGACGTCCCAGCAGCTCGGCGGGCAATGTCGAAGGCAGCGCCACCGCTGCCGGTTTCAGCACATTCGGCCGCGTCAGCGAAGTGCCCCGATCAGGGCCCTTGCCGAGCAGGACGGCCAGCGCGATCTGGGCGCTGCGCAGGCGCTTCTCGGCGTCCAGCATTTGTTCCTGGGCACCGGCTTCCAGACTTTCGGTCTGCTGGAATTGATACCGGCTGTCGATGCCGGACTTGAGCCGACTGCTGCCCAGTTCCAGCATCTGCCGGGTACGCTTGAGGTCTTCGGCCGCCAGATCGCGGACGATATACGCTTGCCCCAGATCGCTGTAGGCCCGGGCCACGTCCGCAGCGAGTGTCAGTTGCGCAGCCCGCTGGTCGACCTCTGCCGCACGGGCCTGACCCAGCGCCGCTTCCCAGGTCGCGCGCTGTCCGCCCCACAAATCGAACCGGTAATCGAAGTTCACGCCCAGACTGCGCAGCGTGCTGTAACGCCCGCCCGCCCCGAGCGGGTCCTGATCACGGGCCAGACGGGAACGGCTCACACCCGCGCTGGCATCGGCGCTCGGCATGCGTGACGCGTCGGCGGCGTAGGCAGCCGCCGTGGCCTGATGGGTGCGTGCGTCCGCGACCTGCATGTCCGGGCTGTCGCGCAAGGCCTCAAGGATCAGGCTGTCGAGCTGCGCATCACCCAGCTGCTTCCACCAGTCGGCGGCCGGCCAGCCGGCGGGCGAGAGCTTGACGCCTTCCAGACTCTTCGCGGCTTCGAGACTTTGAGGATCGGTTGCGCGACCTTCGGTATCCAGACCGCGAGAATTCGCACAGCCGGCAAGGCCGATTGCCAGGGCAAGCAGGCTGGCGCTCACGCGTAATGATTTAGCGTTCATTTCATACTCTTGGAGAAAAAGCTCAAACGCGTGAGGGTGATGTGGTCATCGGCAGCAACCAGCACTTTGGTCAGAATCCGCTGCAGGGCTTGCACCTCCTCGGTGTCGAGGGCGGCGAAGGTGTCGTTCATCGCGTCGGCGCCGATCTGCGGCAACAGGTCGGCCAGCGTGCGGCCCTGTGCGGTCAGCGCCAGTTCGACCTGGCGCCGGTCGGTTTCCGAACGGGTCCGCACGATCAACTCTTTCTGCTCCAGACGGTCCAGCATCCGGGTCATCGAGCCACTGTCCAGCGACAGGTGCCGACACAATTCCACCGGCGTGTCCGCCGAGAATTGCGCAACGATGATCAGCACCTTGAATTGCGCCGAGGTCACGCCATAGGGCTCCAGATACTTGTCCAGCATCCGGTCTTTGAGGCCATTGGTGCGACCGACCAGCAACCCCATGAGGCTGGAATCGAAGTTGTCGGGACTGAAATGTTTCAAGAACTCACCCATAAAGCTGCTTAGGCAGTGATTACAAAATATTACTGCCTAGGCAGGTAATGTCAAAATATTTTGTCGAAATGTTTCAGGGTGCCGACAGGCGCGCATAAAAAAACGACCGCACAGGCGGTCGTTTTTTGTGGTCATCGAAACGTCAGGCGGCGATCGGTACGCCACTGTGAAAACGGAAGTCCTCGTCCGGACTTTCAATCAGCTCGCGCTCGGCCAGGCGCACCTCTTCGATCTTGGCATCGACGTCGGCCTTGTCGCC
>JARDZH010000205.1 GCA_029240955.1 Pseudomonas sp.
CCGATGGTAGTGTGGGGTTTCCCCATGTGAGAGTAGGTCATCGTCAAGATTCATTCCGAAACCCCTGTCTGCTCACGCAGACAGGGGTTTTGTCTTTTCAGGGTGTCTGAAAAGCTTGCACCGCTGCTTACTGCCTAATCCAAACAACCCATTCAATTGCAGAGCCTAAGCAGCCTGATACATTCAGAACTCGTAGCTTAGCGTTGCGCTTACATTTCGCTCTTCACCGAGATAGCAGAAGCTCAAGCTTGCACAGGAAGCCACGTAGGATTCGTTAGTCAGGTTGTTCGCATTGACCCGCACGTCCACGCCTTTAAGCCCTACCTTGCTAAGGTCATAACCCACCGAAGCGTCGAACAAGGTATAGGACGGCACCTTCATGGTGTTCTCGGCGTCCGCCCAGCTATACCCGACATAGCGCACCCCCCCCCAGCCGCAGGCCATCGAAAGTCCCGCTGTTGAACGCATAGTCGCCCCATAAGGAAGCCATGTGCTTGGGAGCTTGAGTAGGCGAGTTGCCTTTGTTCTCGATGACATTGCCAGCCGTGCTCAGGGTGCTGACCATAGACTTCGAATACTCGATGTCGGTCAGGGTGTAACTGCCCAACAGCTTGAAGTTCTCGGTCAGCTGCATATGCGCTTCCAGCTCAAGCCCTTGTGAGCGGACTGCGCCGATCGGCCGATAGAAGTTCTCCTGCGGGAGCTTCGACGCCAGATTTTCTTGCTCGATGTGAAACACCGACGCCGTGAACAGGTCGTCCGTGCCAGGAGGCTGATATTTGATGCCTGCTTCCCACTGAGTACCGTCGGTAGGGGCAAGCGGGTTGCCCGCGCTGTCGGAATAAGAATTCGGATTAAAGGATTCCGAATAGCTCAGGTACGGAGCAATGCCGTTATCGAACAAGTACAGGACGCCAGCCCGGCCGGTAGTCTTGCTGCGTTTGTCACTGATTTCAGTGCCGGCAGGGCGACCCGATTCTGCCAGGCGATTCTCATCGGAGGTTTCCACCCAGTCGTGACGCAGGCCAAGGGAGAATCGCCATTTGTCCCACTCGATAAGGTCCTGGGCATATACGCCGGTCTGCTCAAGCCGCCTCAAGTAGCTTGTAGGGTCGTAATAGCTGATCTCCGAATTGCCATAAACCGGGTCAAAGCCGTTGAGAGATGCCACCGAGCCGCTTGACCAGTCCACGACGGTCTTGCGTCGCTGGTAGTCCGCTCCGAACAGCATCGTGTGCTTGGCTGACCCGGTGAAAAATTCGGCCTGCAGAATGTTGTCGACGATAAACGCGTGAAGGCGCTCATCACCGCCGGAGTAATAACGGTTGAGCTCATTACTGGTCGGAGTCGTCCAGCCGTATGCGTACACCTGATCAAGCTCGACCTTCGAATCCAGATAGCGGAAGTTCTGTCGGGCAGTGAATACGTCGTTGAAGCGGTGCTCGAACTGATAGCCGAAAGACTGCTGATCGCGACTGTATCCGTCGACCCCTGGTTCGCCATCAAAGAAATGCTCGGATATGCGCCGCCCGTTGTGCTGATGCAGTGCGCCATCAGCTGGCACTCCGCCGTGATAGCCGCCTTCAGGATCATGTTGCAAATAGGCTTGAAGCGTCAGCGACGTATCTTCAGAGAAATCGATGCTAATGGTAGGCGCCAGCGCATAGCGTTTTTCTTCCACGTGATCGAACTGAGTGTCCGACTTATCGACCAATCCGGTCAGGCGATAGGCAATGCGCTTGTCATCATCCACCGGCCCACTGAAGTCGAAGCCCATGCCGCGCTGGCCCTGAGTGCCTACCGTCGCCTGAATCTGGTGATAAGCCTCGTACAGTGGCTTCTTGCTGGTCAGCGCAACCAGCCCGCCAGGCGAGCTGCGCCCGTACAGTACGGAAGACGGCCCTTTGAGAATATCGATACGCTCAAGAAAATACGGGTCCACCTGCATTGTGCTGTAGGTGCCGCTGTCGCCCATGGATTTGAGGCCATCGAGATAGATGTTATCCACCGATCCATCGTTGAAGCCGCGCATTGCCACGTAGTCGTAGCGGTGCGTTGCGCCGTACGGATTGGTGAGTACGCCCGGCGTATAGCGCATCGCCTGGGAAACGGTCTGTGAGCCTTGATCGTCCATCTGCTGGCGAGTAACGACAGACACCGATTGAGACGTTTCCAGCAGCGCAGTACTTGTCTTGGTAGCGACCTGACTGTGAGTCGCGTTGTATCCGTCGGTGCTCCCCAACGCGTTACCCAAAGCGAAACCACGGATGTCTGTTGTAGGCAGCGCCAGGGCTTCGTCCTGAACGGGACGCAAGACAAAGCTGCCGCCACCTGCAGACACCGCCTGCAAACCGCTGCCGCCCAGCAGGATTGCCAGAGCCTGTTCTGCGGTGTAGCTGCCCTGTAAACCTGGCGAGCGTATACCCGCCGTCTGCTCTGGCGTTGCGGAAAGCGTGATTCCGGCTTGCCGGGCGAACTGATTCAATACGTCACCCAGCGGGGCGGCGGCGATGGAAAAGGTGTGCGTTGCACTGACCGTCGATGCGCCCTCCAGCGCTTGCACATGGGTCGGTAAGGCTAGAGCGCCCAAAGCGGCAGACATCAGCGCGATTCGCACCGCTGTACTGAGCGCCGTTTGTCGGGCGGGACCAAAAGTCGGGAGTACATCGTCATTGCCAAGAGACGTGTGGAGCGCAGGCAGGTGCCGGATCATTGGGCTTTCCGTTAAGGTCGGTGAAGAGAAATACAGGTGATGCTCTCTAAGCCGGACAGTCGGGCAAAACCCGCCAAAAAAACTGCTGATCAGACACGGCGCCCAAGCGTGACCCACCAAGGGGTGCGGTAAGTCAGCTGTACGGGCAGGGTTTGCGGCAGCACGCTGAGCAATTTGTCGGTGTCTTCAAGGCGGAACACACCGGACAGCCGCAGGTCTGCGACATCCTTTGCGCAGCCCAGATAACCTCGACGATAGCGCCCGACCTCCGCCAGAAAGTCTTGAAGCCGCATGTCCCGCGTTACGATCAGCCCCTCCGCCCAGGCCGTCGGATCCATATTCAATTCGCGCCGCAAGGCAGCATGAGAGGAAGTGACGACATAGGTTTCACCGGCAAGAACACTGATCGGCAAGGCGGCCGGAGATCTGATCAATAACTGCCCTTCACTGACGCTGACTCGCGTTTGCTGCTCATCCTGACGTACGACGAAGCGGCCACCCCAGGCCTCGAACAACCCATGTCGGCTCTGGACCAAGACGGGTCTGGAGGAATCTGCCGCAGGTGCAACGAGAATCTCGCCCCGCGTCAGTACGATCAAACGCTGTGAGGCCGTAAAGCGCTGGTCCACTGCGCTGTCGGTGTTCAGTTGTAGCCGAGTGCCGTCCTGCAGTCGGAACTGCTGACGCTGACCTACGTTGGTCGCGAAATCAGCGCGCCATGCCTGCCAAGTTGCGGTGTCGCGGGCCATCCAGCCGGCGGCGCCGAGCACCGCCACTCCCGACAGCAGCTTTAGAGCTTGCCGGCGGTTCAACCGCTGCGAACCGTTTTCCAGTGCTTCGATGGCGGCGCGCGAGGGCGGTAGCGCCGCAAAGGTGTTATTCAACTCGCAGTGCAGCGTCTGGACGCGCTGCCAGGCACACTCATGTTCGGCATGCTGACTGCGCCAATGCACGCACTGGTCGTAGAGGCTTGGGTGCACACCTTGCTCACGCAGGCGCAGCGACCATCGAATCGCTTCCTTGACCACTTGTGGCGACGGTTGTGAATGATGCGCCGAACCGGATGCAGGGTTCACGCTCCGTACCGCAACAGGTAACAGTGATAGAGCGCGTCTTCCACATAACGCTCGACCGAGCGCAAAGATACGCCCATCTGTGCCGCGACCTGTTTGTAAGACAGACCTTCGCACTGTGCGAGTAGAAAGGCCTGTCTGACCCGGGGCTTCAAGCCATCCAGCATTCGGGCGATGCTTTCCAGCAGCTCCAGCACCAGCTCGCGTGCTTCCGGCGAAGGCGTCTCGTGTGACGGCAAATGGGACAGCGCCTCAAGATACGCTCGCTCCAGCTCTTCCCGGCGCCAGTGATCGATCACCAAGCCTCTGGCAACCGTACGCAAAAACGCACGTGGGGCTTTGAGCTCAAGCAACTCCCGCCGGTTGAGCAGGCGCATGAACGTATCCTGCGCCAGATCCGCTGCGTCGGCAGCGTTGCTGAGCCGGCTGCGCAGCCATGAATGAAGCCATGGGTGATGATCGGTGTAGAGCGTGTTCAGGGCCTGATGGGAAGAAGACATGAAGGCGCGCCGTCCAGTGCTACGCAAATGATAATAAATCGCATTGTGATTAGGCGCTTTGCAATTTGCAACTGCTCACATCACGAAACCCGCTCAGGCGAACGCACTGAGCGGGTTGATCACTTCGCTAAAATTCAGACAAACAGAGCCCGCACATTTGCCATGGCGCTGTCAGCGAAGCCCTGCAAAAACGTTTCAAATTCCGACAGTGGATCAACACTGTCCTGAGGCCGGTCTGCAACGATCGTCCAGGTGGAGATGCACTTATTATCGCCAACAGGCTCGACCGCCATGGCCGCCCAGAGATTGCCCACCGGCAAACTGGTGTAAACCAGTGACCAGGTCATATACAACGCATTGTCATCCCGGCTGTTCAACTGCTCGATAGCGACATTGCCGTCCTTGAACAGCTTGTTGCGCACCGAGCCCGGGCCGATACCCGTCACCTCGATACTTTCCAGCGCCGGAATGAATGTCTGGAAACCGCCGAAATTACCGACAACGGCCCACACGCTGTGCGCATCCGCAGGAACGTCAACGGCTGAAACCACACGGCATTGCTGAGGGTTGATGATCCGGGTGTCGGGTTTGAGGTTGCTGTGATGGGTGTTCATGTTCTTCTCCTTGGTGCAGGGTTATAACCGACTCAGATGAAGTCGATTTCCTTCAGGTAAGCGCAGCCCTTTTCCAGCAGCGCCGGGGTTTTGCGCGGGTAATGCGCGCCCATTTGCCGTACCACGGCCCGGGCGTTCCGATGCTCGATCATCGAGATATCGCCGATGTCTTCTTCGAAGCCGTCGAGGTAAAAGCCCAGCACGCCGAACAGCGCGTTCTGACTGTCGACCCGGAGGAGTTCAGCCTGCCAGCGCGCCACCTCCGTCAGCTCGAACTGCCGTCCAGCGACATGGAAGGCCTCGACGTAATTTCGCCAGCTCAAGGGCTCGGGGTTATGA
>JARDZH010000206.1 GCA_029240955.1 Pseudomonas sp.
ACGCCTGCAAAACCGGCTGAGACGAAAAAGGCCCCGGCCAAGACTGAGCCCGCGAAGAAAGCGCCGGCCAAAGCCAAGTCTGAAGCGAGCCCCGCTCCGGTCGCGGAGCCGAAAGGCTGATCATATGAAGCTTGAAAGGGCGCGGTTCGAACCGCGCCTTTTTTTTTTCAGTGATTCGCTTCGCTGGACAGGAAAACCCTTTGTCCTTCCAGCCGGCGGGCTTCAATCAGCTCCGCCTGCGGTCCCTTGCGGCATTTGTATTTGATGCCTTTCTGGCGAGGGAATGCGCTGATCGTCTGCAGGCATTCTTCCCTGGAGGAATAGGCCGTCGCTTGTCGCTCGTCGACACATCCCTCCATACCCGTGCACATCGTCATAACGACAAAGTAAACCATCATCATCGCGGCGCTGCTCCATCGATCCCTTACGATTTAAATGTCCTGCGCCGGTTCTCGTTAACTGTCTGAAGGACTGGTAGCAGTGAATGTCGCCCTGCGTGAGATTCGCCTGGCCGACGTTCATGCTGCGGGATGTCACATTGCCCAACAATGGCCAAAAGCTTCCATTCGTCGGAATAATGTCACCACTCGCCGTTTTGTTGAGGAGTGTCATTTTACAGTTACAGATATCAGCCAATTATTTGACTTTTCGCCTTTGATGCTACGGTTTGCCGCTTATCCGCGCCGAATGGCCGATGGTCATCGGGGAGTTTTCTTACGCATCGAATATCGAGATGGTGGGCGACTGTAATGCTCAGGAAGCATTGTTCAGCGAGGCGCGCTTCGTCACCGAGGACTGAAGGTGACAGCGGAGCGGACAGTGATACAGATGGATCGGAATTCCTGATGCTTCGCAGCAAAATTTTGCGCTTTCATTCGATAGATAAAAAGCTAGTCTGTCTGCACTTCTTACAAGGTAATGGCAATGCAGTTACATAACTCATCCGAGCGTTACGGTGTGGTCAGCGTGGTCCTGCATTGGACCGTTGCCGTTACGGTATTCGGACTCTTCGCTCTGGGGCTGTGGATGGTCGGGCTGGACTACTACGATACATGGCGCAAGGCCGGTCCCGATCTTCACAAAAGCATCGGGCTTACGCTGTTCGCCGTCATGGTGATTCGCCTGGCGTGGCGGCTGATCAGCCCGCCGCCAGCGCCTCTGGCTAGCTACAGCAAAATGACGCGCATCGGCGCGCATTTGGGTCATCTGTTTCTGTACGTCGCGCTGTTTGCGGTCATGGCTGCGGGCTACCTGATTTCCACCGCCGACGGCGTTGGCATTCCGGTGTTCGGCCTGTTCGAAGTGCCGGCACTGGTCAGCGGTCTGCCTGATCAGGCCGAGACCGCCGGCACGATTCACCTGTATCTGGCCTGGGCCATCGTGGTTTTCGCGGTGCTTCATGGTCTGGCTGCACTGAAACACCACTTCATCGACCGCGACGTGACGCTCAAGCGCATGTTGGGTCGCAACTGATCGTTCAACCATAAAGGGAATAAAGCATGTTGAAGAAGTCTCTCGCCGCTCTGGCTCTGGGTACCGCTCTGCTGTCCGCCGGTCAGGCCATGGCCGCCGATTACGTGATCGACAAGGAAGGCCAGCACGCTTTCGTCGACTTCAAGATCAGCCACCTGGGTTACAGCTTCATCCACGGCACTTTCAAGGACTGGAACGGTGAATTCAGCTTCGACGCTGCCAAGCCTGAAGCCAGCAAGATCTCGGTAGAACTGAAGACTGCCAGCCTGTTCACCAACCACGCCGAGCGCGACAAGCACATCAGCAGCAAGGACTTCCTGGACGTTTCCAAGTATCCGGAAGCCAAGTTCGTCTCCACCAGCGTCAAGTCCACCGGCGAGAAAACCGCTGACGTGACTGGCGAGCTGACTCTGCACGGCGTCACCAAGCCAATCGTTATCAAAGCGACCTTCAACGGTGAAGGCAAAGATCCGTGGGGCGGCTACCGCGCAGGCTTCGACGGTACGTCGACGCTGAACCTGAACGACTTCGGCATCAAAGGGCCAGGCCCGACTTCCCAGACTCTGGACCTGAACATCTCGTTCGAAGGTCTGCAGAAGAAGTAACCCGCGACTGCACGAAAACGCCGACCTCAGGGTCGGCGTTTTCGTTTCCGCTGCTTTTGCCAGCGAGACGGACCGCCGCTCGCCAGCAAGCTGGCTCCTACAGGTTAGCGGCGCACCTGTAGGAGCCAGCTTGCTGGCGAAGCGGCGTCACAGGCGATAAAACAAAAACGCCCCGAACCAGTCGGGGCGTTTTTGTTCAGACAGACGATCAGCTGTCGCGGTTACGCGTCAGCAGAGCCGGCTTTTCGCCGCGTGGTCGGCTTGGCAACTGGTCCAGTTGCTCGGCAGACGGGAAGCGATCGATCTTCGACTCTTTGTGCATGATCTTCGGTTGCGGCTGGCTGTCACGCGAGCTGCGAACTGCTGGCTCCGAACGCGCTGGCTGATCATCGCGAGCCGGACGACGGCCGCGTGGCTGACCGTCACGAGGCGCGCCGGTGCGAGGCCCCGAACCATTCCGCTTGGGCGCAGCACCGGTGCCTGCGCCGCTACGAGCGCCGCCACCGTTGTTGCTGCGGCCTGGACCCGCAGGACGCGCAGCGCCACCGGCAGCAGGAGCAGCGCCTGGTGCGCCTGGACGACGGCCACGACCCTGATTCTTGCCTTGATACGGGCTTACATAGTCAGCGCGGTTGCCGAAGTTGTCGACTTCGTCATCGAGGAATTCATCCGGCGCACGATCCGCAGCCGGACGCGGCGCAGCTTGAGAGGCGCGTTGCTCGCCACGCGGCGTGCCCTGACGTGGCTTGCGCTCGCGCGGCGGACGGGCTGGACGCTCTTCACCGGCGGCAGCAGTGGCCGCTGGTTTTTCCTTGCCCTTGTCCTTGCCTTTATCGCGACGGCCGCCGTTGTTCTTGTCGCCTTCAGCGCGTGCGCCACGGCCACCGCGCGGGTTACGCACGTCCGGACGCTCGCGAACTTCAGGCTTCTCAGCCTCGACCGCCGACATGTCGAAGCCCATCAGATCGCCATCCGGGATCTTCTGCCTGGTCATGCGCTCGATGCTCTTGAGCAGCTTCTCTTCGTCCGGCGCCACCAGCGAGATCGCTTCGCCTGTGCGACCGGCACGGCCAGTACGGCCGATACGGTGCACGTAATCTTCATCGACGTTCGGCAGCTCGAAGTTGACGACGTGTGGAAGCTGGTCGATATCCAGACCGCGCGCGGCGATATCGGTAGCGACCATGATCCGCACATCGCCAGCCTTGAAGTCGGCCAGCGCTTTGGTGCGGGCGTTCTGGCTCTTGTTGCCATGGATCGCGACGGCGGAAAGGCCATGCTTGTCCAGGTACTCGGCAAGACGGTTGGCGCCGTGCTTGGTGCGGGTGAACACCAGCACCTGCTCCCATGCACCCAGGGTGATCAGGTGCGCAAGCAGCGAGCGCTTGTGGTTGGCCGGCAGGCGGAACACGCGCTGTTCGATACGCTCGACCGTGGTGTTCGGCGGCGTGACTTCGATGCGCTCGGGGTTGTGCAGCAACTTGCCGGCCAGAGCCGTGATGTCGCTGGAGAAGGTCGCCGAGAACAGCAGGTTCTGGCGCTTGGCAGGCAGGCGCGCAAGGACCTTCTTCACGTCATGGACAAAGCCCATGTCGAGCATGCGGTCGGCTTCGTCGAGGACCAGAATTTCAACGTGGGACAGGTCAACGCTGCCCTGGCCGCACAGGTCGAGCAGACGGCCGGGGCAGGCCACCAGCACGTCAACGCCGCGGGCCATGGCCTGGACTTGTGGATTCATGCCGACACCGCCGAAGATGCAGGCGCTGACGAACTTCAGGTCGCGGGCGTACAGCTTGAAGCTGTCGTGCACCTGAGCGGCCAGTTCGCGAGTCGGGGTCAGTACCAGCACGCGCGGTTGGCGCGGGCCATGGCGCTGGGATTTGTCCGGGTGACCATTGGGAAACAGCCGCTCCAGAATCGGGAGGGCGAAGCCACCGGTTTTACCAGTACCTGTCTGTGCCGCAACCATCAGGTCGCGACCTTGCAACACGGCGGGAATGGCCCGCTGTTGCACCGGAGTAGGCTGGGTGTAGCCCGCTGCCTCGATGGCGCGGACTAGAGCCTCGGAGAGACCGAGGGAAGCAAAGGACATGAGTAATCCTGTTCTGTTGGAGCTTTAGCTCAAGGGATGTCTTGCCTGGCGCGAATGGCGTGTAAAGACAACGCGATCCCGTCCGGTCCTGCGGGGTCTCTGGTTCATCTCGGGACGTCTGCGCGGGGTGAAAAATGCGCTGTTGGCGTGATCGAGGTGACTGATGCAAGACCGAGCGTCCGGGCGTAAGCCTGGCGGGAAGGCTGGAGTATAACAGAGCAAACGCAATGCGCTGCTTTCCTGCTGCCCAATGGCGTGGTTCCCGGCGCAGGCCGGAAACCACGGTGGTCGATCAACTCAGCGTGGCAGCTTGAGGTTGTTCCAGACCGCCAGGCTAGGTTCGGCCTGGTTCAGGGTGTAGAAGTGCAGGCCTGGCGCGCCGCCTTGCAACAGACGGTCGCACATATCGGTGATGACCTCTTCGCCGAATGCCTGAATGCTCGATGAATCGTCGCCGTAGGCTTCGAGCTGCTTGCGGATCCAGCGCGGAATTTCCGCACCGCAGGCATCGGAGAAACGCGCCAGCTTGGTGTAATTGGTGATCGGCATGATGCCCGGCACGATCGGGATGTTCACGCCCATCTTCTGCACGCGCTCGACGAAATAGAAGTAGCTGTCGGCGTTGAAGAAGTACTGGGTGATCGCACTGTCGGCGCCGGCGTTGGCCTTGTTGACGAAGTGCTTGAGGTCATCCTCGAAATTGCGCGCCTGCGGGTGCATCTCCGGGTACGCGGCCACTTCGATATCGAAGTGACTGCCGGTTTCTTCACGAATGAAGCTCACCAGATCGTTGGCGTGACGCAGCTCGCCGCTCGCCATGCCCATGCCCGACGGCAGGTCGCCGCGCAGGGCAACGATGCGTTTGATACCGGCTTCGCGATATTGGGCCAGCAGGTTGCGCAGGTCTTCCTTGCTGTCGCCCACGCACGAAAGGTGCGGTGCGGCAGGCACTTTTACTTCGTTCTCCAGCTGCAGCACGGTGTTGAGCGTGCGGTCGCGGGTCGAACCTCCGGCACCGTAGGTGCAGGAAAAGAAATCGGGGTTGTAGCTGGCC
>JARDZH010000207.1 GCA_029240955.1 Pseudomonas sp.
ACGCAGATCATGTAAGTGGTTGCGCCGTCACCGTCCAGTGAGACAACCAGCGCCAGAACGGCAGTCCCCACAGAAATCCGCACCGGGTCGCCTTTGACCATCTGCAGGATCTTGCGCACGGCCGGGTCGAACAGGCCGGAGTCGATCATCAAGGCGAAGTAGAGGATGGCGAACATCAGCATCACGCCGGTAGGCGCCAGCTTGCTGATGCCGGCGAGCATCATCGGGCCGATTTCGGTCGCGAAACCGCCGAACAGTGCAAACAGGATCGGGACGATGATCAGCGCGATCAAGGCACTCAGGCGCTTGGTCATGATCAGGTACATGAACGCGATGACCATGGCGAAGCCAAGGAAAGTCAGCATGGGAATACTCCAGACGTAAGGCGGCTACGGAAGAAACGAAAGAAAGTTCGGATCAGTAGGGAAGCGGTACGCGGAGCGGGTTCGCAGAGAGGGTGCAGCGCAGGAAATCAGCAAGCATCGGAATCACCATTATTCTTGTTAATCGGGCCGGGAACCGCGGTTGGCGTGTTCCCAGGCTGGCCGGTCTTTTGCCGGAAGTGACCTGATGCTAATCGGGCAAGCTTTCGCTGACCTTTCAACCAACCGATGTCGGATTTGGTTGTCAGAAACCCTAACGATCAGCTGCGGGAGAAGGGGAATGGAGCAGATTCACACCGGAGGCTGTCATTGCGGCAGCCTGCGTTATCAGTTCGACGCGCCGTTAGAAGACATCGCCCACTGTCATTGTTCGATCTGCCGTCGCACGTCAGGCGGGACTGTGATGAGCTGGGTCACCGTGCCGCTGAGCAGTTTCCACTGGCAGGCGGGCAGCCCGGCGTCTTACGACTCCGGGCCGACGTGCGTACGCTATTTCTGCAATAACTGCGGCGCGCACCTGGCGTTGTTCACGCGTAATAGCCTGGAAGAAATCGACGTCACCATCGCCACCCTCGACCATCCGGAACAGGCCCCGGCCTCGCGCCATATCTGGATCGAGAACCGCCTGCCGTGGCTGCATCTGGACGAGCATCTGCCGGGGCGTGAGGGCGAAGCCACCTGAGCTGGGCGGCGCTACATCGGGGTAGGAGCGCGTTTACCCGCGACAAAGGCAACGCGGTCTTTCAGGAAGTACGCGTCATCGTTCGTCGCGAGCTAACGCTCCCTCCCACAAAAGCCCGGTAGATCATCGAGAGCGTGGCGCGCATATCATTGTGGGAGGGAGCGAAGCTCGCGACGGCAGCCGAGCGCCGCGATGGCGCAGCCATCAATGCGGAAACTGTGCCGCCAGCTCGCGCAGCATCGCTTCGGCTTCCAGCACCTTGCGTACGGATTCGTTGGCTTTTTCTCGGCTCAGACCAAGACGCTCGAACAGTTCGTCCGGAATCTCCTCCTGAGGGCCTGAACCCACGCCATTGGCGCGCAGCAGACGTACAGCCAGATACACCAGATTGGCGTACTCGCAGTGCTCGCCTGCGTAATGCGGGTCATGCTGGAAGCGCAGGGCAGTGGAAAGCTCGTCTGGCATGTCCCAGAAACGCATCAGCCAGGCGCCGATCTGCTCGCGACTGATACCCAGCAGGTGATGCTCCACATAACTGTGGTGCAGGTGCGGGTTGACCTCCAACTGGCGGCAGATCAATGAGAAATGCGGTGGAAATACGTGTGCCAGCAGCAGATAACCGAAGTTATGCAGCAGCCCCGCCAGGTAAGTCAGCCCGCCTTCCGGGCGCTTGGCGCGCGGGATAGCGCGCGTCAGGCCTTCGATGACCGCTGCTGTGTAGATCGACTGTTGCCAGTACGGCGTCGTCTGCTGCGGGTGATCCTTGGGCAGACTGAGCGTCTTGCCCAGCGCCAGGCCCAGCGCCAGGTTGATCACCAGATCGAAGCCCAGCACCCGAACGATGGCGTCTTCGACTGAGCGAATCTTGCCGGTGGACGCGTAATAAGGCGATGCAGCCCAGCTGACCACCTGCGCAGCCAGCGCCGGGTCGGTTTCTACGACTCCGGTGATGTCGTCGATGGTTGCATCGGGGTCGACACGCAATTTGATGATCTTTTGCGCGGTGCCGGCCAGTGGAGGAATCTCCAGCGTCGCTTCCAGACGCTGCTGGATGCGGCGTGCGGTGAAGGCGTGCATGGCCTGCGTGATTTCGGCCCGATCGTCGTCCGGACGGTCAAGATTGGGACGGATCGAACCTGTCGGCTGGCCAAAGTGCGCGGCACTGGCCTTGCTGAGCATGCTCTTGAAGTCATCGCTGGAGATCTCCAGCAGTACGTCAGGCTCGCCTGAGCCAACCAACAGCAGCGGTTCTTGCAGCAGACGATCATCGTACAGGCACGGTGAGCTGGTCAGCGCCGGCAAGCCTGGCAGCTGTTGCAGCTTGTGCTTGGCCAGCATGCGCACCAGACGCTCCGGTGGCACGGCGGCCAGTTGCCGACCGGTCAGTTCGGTGATCCGGCTCAGATCGAGCAGCTGGCTTTGCGGGAACAGAATCAGAAGCGCCCCGACGGCGTCTTCGACCAGCACCGTCTGAACTTTGCGCGCAGCAGGCAGAGCGGGGCTGTCCAGAACTTCTCTGTAACTGATGGACAACTTCTCAAGCAACTGCCGAATGACGGTTGGCGCTTGGTGCGAATCACTGACGTGAGCAACTTCTGTCATGGTCTTTGTCCAATTCCTACAATCGTGGAAGTATAACCAGCTTAACCAGTTCCGTACTTGCGCGCAGTTGAAAGCGTAGCTTGCGTCACACCTGCCCGTATTGCTGACCGTGCCGCAGCCAGCGCTCCAGCAGCGGGCTGACATGTTGCGGCCAGCGTTCCAGCAAAGCTTGCGCTGCATCACGAACTGCCGGTAGCAGATCGGCGTCGCGCATCAAATCGGCGACCTTGAACTGCAACAAGCCTGTTTGCCGCGTGCCAAGCATTTCACCCGGGCCGCGCAGTTCCAAGTCCTTTTCCGCAATCACGAACCCGTCATTGGTTTCGCGCATGATTCCCAGCCGCTGGCGGCCGATCTGCGACAGTGGCGGATGATAGAGCAACACGCAGTGGCTGACCGCACTGCCGCGCCCGACCCGGCCCCGCAACTGGTGCAACTGGGCAAGGCCCAGTCGCTCCGGGTTCTCGATGATCATGAGGCTGGCGTTGGGCACGTCCACACCCACTTCGATCACCGTCGTGGCGACCAGCAACTGCAATGCGCCTTGCTTGAACTCGGCCATGATCGAGGCCTTTTCCGCAGGCTTCATGCGCCCGTGAATCAAACCAACGCGTAATTCGCCCAATGCGCTGCTCAGTTCTTCGAACGAGGTCTCGGCGGCCTTGCAGGTCAGTTCTTCGGATTCTTCGATCAGCGTGCAGACCCAATACGCCTGCCGGCCTTCGGCGCAGGCGGCGCGCACCCGCTCGATGACCTCGATGCGGCGACTGTCAGCCACCAGCACGGTGTTGACCGGCGTACGCCCCGGCGGCAGCTCGTCAAGAATTGACGTGTCGAGGTCGGCATAGGCGCTCATGGCCAGTGTTCGCGGAATTGGCGTGGCGGTCATGATCAACTGGTGCGGACACATCATGCCACCCACGCCTTTCTTGCGCAGTGCCAGCCGCTGCTGAACACCGAAGCGGTGCTGCTCGTCGATAATGACCAGCGCCAGATTGTGAAACCGCACTTCCTCCTGAAACAGCGCATGAGTGCCGACGACCATAGGCGTGCCGCTCGCGATCTGCTCCAGCGAAGTCACGCGCGCCTTGCCTTTGAGTTTGCCGGCCAGCCAGGCCACTTCGATCCCCAACGGCTCAAGCCAGCGCTGGAAGTTGATGTAATGCTGCTCGGCGAGGATTTCGGTCGGCGCCATCAGCGCGACCTGATAACCGGCCTCCAACGCCTGGAGCGCGGCCAGCGCCGCGACCACCGTCTTGCCCGCGCCCACGTCGCCCTGGATCAGCCGCAGCATTGGCTCAGGCTGACTCAGGTCGAACGCTACCTCGTTGCCGACTCGCTGCTGCGCGCCAGTGGGCGGAAAACCAAGATTGGCGAGAAACTGTTTAGGCAGCTTCTTCGCCAGCGGCAAGGCCGGCGCATGCTGGGCGCGCAAGCTCTCGCGCAAACGCTGCTGCGAAAGCTGATGAGTCAGTAGCTCTTCGAAAGCCAGGCGGTGTTGAGCCCAATGATGCCCAAGCGCAAGTTCTTCGACGTCGGCATCTGCCGGCGGGTGATGCAGATAGCGGATCGCGTCGTCGAGCGGGGCGAGCTGATAATCCCGGGCCAACTCTTCGGGCAGCCAGTCAGGCAGGCTTTTGGGTCCGAGCATCGCCAGACTTTGCTGGCAGAGCTGGCGCAAGCGCTGTTGGGTCAGGCCTTCGGTGGTGGGGTAGATCGGCGTAAGCGTCTGCTCGACAGGCGCAGGCTCGTCGCCAGTCAGCGCCCGGTATTCGGGGTGATAGATCTCCAGGCCTGACGCACCTGGACGCGCTTCTCCGAAACAGCGCAGCTGGGTGCCGCGCTTCATGCTTTCTTTTTGCGCATTGCTGAAGTGGTAAAAGCGCAGGCTGACCACACCCGATCCGTCGCCCAGACGCACCAGCAGGCTGCGGCGCTTGCCCATCACCACATCGGCGCCGCTGACGACGCCTTCGATCACTGCATCCTGGCCCGGACGCAACGCGCCGATGGGGACCACGCGCGTGCGGTCCTGATAACGCAGCGGCAGGTGAAACAGCACGTCCTGCAGGTTTTCCAGACCCACCTTGGCCAGTTTTTCAGCCATGGCTTCGCCGACGCCCTTGAGCGCCGTGACCGAGACTTTGGAAAGCTCGCTCATTGTTTTCCCGCCTAGCTCGCTTCTGTTTTTGGACGAGCCACTGAACACAGGCGTACGGAGTCAGCGAGGATCTCGATTGCCTTGGGCCTTGGGAAGCTCGCGCGCCAGGCGATAGCGACGGTACGGAACGGTACCGGTGCAGTCAGCGGACGCACTTCGATCACTCCCGGAGCATAGTGATGGCTGTCGACCGCCGACAGCGGCAGGATCGAAACACCCAGCCCCGAGGCCACCATATGACGAATGGTCTCCAGCGAGCTGGACTCCACAGTTGTATGTTTAGCGCCTTCGCCGCCTTTGGTCAGCGTCGGGCAGGCTTCGAGCACCTGATCGCGGAAGCAGTGGCCTTCACCGAGCAGCAGCAGGCTCTTGTCGTTCAGC
>JARDZH010000208.1 GCA_029240955.1 Pseudomonas sp.
GGCCACCACCGGCGAGCCGGGCCGCTGATAAGGAATCAACGGGATGTGCCCGACCTTCATCACCTGATACGGCGTGAGCGGCGGCAGAATGTCGTCTTCCTGCCAGACGCCGGCCAGGGTCAGCGCAACCAGATGCGTAGAATGGGTATGCACCACGCCGCCGACATCCGGGTTGCGATCGTAGACCTGACGATGCAGCCCCAGCGTCTTGGAAGGCTTGCTGCCCGACACCCATTCACCGGCCAGATTGACCTTGGCAATATCCTCCGGAGCGAGCCGACCGAGGCAGGCATCGGTCGGGGTGATCAGCCAGCCGTCATCGAGACGGGCGCTGATGTTGCCGGCGCTGCCAACCGTGTAACCACGGCCGTACAGCAAGCGGCCAACGTCGCAGATTTCCTGGCGAAGAGCCTGTTCGTCGATCATCAGGCTTCTCCAGCCAGTTGCTTGAGTGCCTTGGCAAAGAAGTCGCGCGCGCCGAAGTTGCCGGACTTGAGCGCCAGCGCCAATGGCTGCGCGCCGCTGCTGACGGTGGCCGGAACGCCCGGATCGATCTGTGCGCCAATCTGCAGCAACTGCACGCCCAGTGCCTGAACCACAGCGCCCGAGGTTTCGCCACCGGCGACCACGAAGCGGCGTACGCCAGTGCCCAGCAAACCTTTGGCGATCTCGCCCAACGCTTGCTCGACCATTGCACCGGAGCGCTCGACGCCCAGCTCTTTCTGAACAGCTTTGACTTCGTCCGGCGTGCTGGTCGCGTAGATCAATACGGTCTGGCCTGCGCTTGTCGCGAATTCAATGGCGTCCTCGACCACCGGCTTGCCGGCAGCCAGATCCAGCGGGTTGATACGCAGCGCAGGGCGGTCAGCTTCCAGCCAGGCCGCAACCTGACCATTGGTGGCAACCGACGCGCTGCCGGCCAGCACGACTTCGCCGCCGCTGATGTTGATGGTTTGTGCAGCGTCGATATCGCGCAGCTTGCCGGCCTTGCGGAAGTTGCCCGGCAAGCCCAGCGCCAGACCCGAGCCGCCAGTCAGCAACGGCAGGTCGGCGCAGGCTTCGCCCAAGGTGTACAGGTCGGCATCGCTCAAGGCATCGGCGATTGCCATGCCCACGCCTTCGGCGCGCAGTGCGTCGATGTGTTCGCGGACCTTGGCAGCGCCTTGGGCCACGGTGTCGTAGCGCAGCAGACCCACCTTCTTGGTGGTCTGCGCTTGCAGTACGCGAATCAGGTTGGCATCGGTCATGGGCGTCAGCGGGTGATTCTGCATGCCCGATTCATTGAGCAACTGATCGCCGACGAACAGGTGGCCGCGGAAGATCGTCCGGCCGTTCTCCGGGAAGGCCGGGCAGGCAACCGTGAAGTTGCCACCCAGCTTCTCCAGCAGGGCTTCGCTGACCTGGCCGATGTTGCCGGCGGCGGTCGAATCGAACGTTGAGCAGTACTTGAAGAAGATCTGCTCGCAGCCGCGCTCACGCAGCCATTCCAGCGCAGCCAGGGATTCGTCCACGGCGTCGGCGGTTGGCGTGGTGCGCGATTTCAAGGCGATCACGATGGCGTCCGCGTCCAGGCCAGCGGCCATTTCCGCGCTCGGAATACCGATGCTCTGCACCGTGCGCATTCCGCCGCGTACCAGCATGTTGGCAAGGTCAGTGGCACCGGTGAAATCGTCAGCGATGCAGCCCAGCAACGGGCGAGAGGAGGTCGTGTTCATGGTCATTCCTCAGGCTTGCTCGGACTTGGCTTTAGGCAGGTCGATGCCCGGGAAAATCTTGATCACGGCCGAATCGTCTTCGCGGCCGAAACCTGCGCTGGAAGCCTGCATGAACATCTGGTGGGCGGTAGCGGACAGCGGCAGCGGGAATTTGCTGGTGCGCGCGGTATCCAGTACCAGGCCCAGATCTTTCACGAAGATATCCACGGCCGACAGCGGGGTGTAGTCGGCATTCAGGATGTGCGGCACGCGGTTCTCGAACATCCACGAGTTGCCGGCGCTGTTGGTGATCACTTCGTAGAGGGCGTCGGCATCGACGCCTTCGCGCAGGCCCAGCGCCATGGCTTCGGCGCTCGCTGCAATGTGCACGCCGGCCAGCAACTGGTTGATGATCTTGACCTTGGAGCCCAGACCGTGGACGTCGCCCAGACGATAAACCTTGCCCGCCATGCCTTGCAGCACGGCTTCGGCCTTGGCGTAGGAATCGGCCGGGCCGGAAGTCATCATGGTCATCTGGCCGGCAGCAGCTTTGGCGGCGCCACCGGAGATCGGAGCGTCGAGGTACAGCAGGTTCTGCGACGCGAGGCGTTCGCCCAACTCGACTGCAAAGGTCGGTGCGACTGTGGCGCAACCGATGACCAGGCTGCCCGGACGCAGCGCTGCAACAGCGCCGTTTTCACCGAACAATACGGTTTCAGTCTGCTCGGCGTTGACCACCACGGTGATGATCACATCGCAGGCCGCAGCCATGCTCGCAGGGTTATCACAGGCAACACCGCCTTCCTGAGCGAAGGCCTGAGTGACCTCGGTGCGCACATCGCAAGCATGGACTTTGAAGCCGCTGCGCAGCAGAGAGCGGGCAATGCCCAGGCCCATTGCACCCAAACCGATTACGCCAACATTCTGAGTGTTCATGCAGTTTTCCTCGAGTCAGTGCCGATGCTCGTCGTGCCAGCAAACGGACGATATTGTTCTGATCTGTGAATCGATAGTGAACCTGTGAGCGAGTAATGTGAAGTCTTTTTTGTTTTTAACAAATCTTCACATTGGTCAGGTTTTTGTCCGTGCACAAAAAAGCCCCTTGAAAGGGGCTGGCTTGTTGGGACTGAGCGCGCTTGCCCGCGACGAATACGACTCGGTGCCGAGGCCGGACCGAACGTGTGGGAGGGAGCGAAGCTCGCGACACAAGCGGCGCGCCCTATCAGGTAAAACGCGTCATCGTTCGTCGCGGGCAAGCGCGCTCCTGCAGGCCGTGCTGAATTTCACTAATTCAGCGTTTGCCGCTTACCGGCGCCAGCAGCAGTTCGATCCGCTGCTTGCGGATGCCATCGACAGCCGCTTCGGCCAGTGCCGTGTCCGTGATGATGGTGTCGAACTGGTCCAGCATCGCGACCTTGTACATGCCAAAGGTGCCATATTTGGAGCTGGTAGCGATGAGCACGGTTTGCGATGCAGACTGAATGGCCGCTTGCTTGACTTCGACCTTCAGCGCCGAGGGCGTCGTTGAGCCGCGCTGCAGATCCCACGAGCTGGTGGACATGAAGGCCACGTCCGTTGCCAGCTGACGCAGCGTCGCCGCCGCCAGTCCACCGACGCTGGAACGGTTGGGGTGGTCCAGCAAGCCGCCGGTATGAATCACATCGACGTGAGTGGCATCGGCCAGCGCGTTGACGATGCCGAAGTCGTTGGTGACCACCGTCATGCCCGACATGGCCGAGATGAACGGCACGATCTGCAGCGTGCTGGTGCCCGCGTCCAGATACACCGTCATGTCCGGGTGCAGCAACCCTGCGGCCAGGCGTGCCATGGCTTGCTTGTGGGGCAGTTCGACGACCGCCTTGGATTGGTGGCTCGGCTCACTGTGCAACTGACTCACAATGCGAACGCCGCCGGTCACCGAATACGCGCGACCTTCCTGCTCCAGCAGCGCGATATCGCGGCGGATGGTCATGTGCGAGCAGTCGAACATTTCCATCAGCTGATGCACGCTGAGCACCTGATGCTTGCGCAACTCGCGCAACATCAGCTCGCGGCGCTGATCAGGGATCATCGGTGTGCCGCCAGCGATGGCGAGTTCCTCGTCAGTGGACATTGCAGCTCCTGTGCATCGGTGGACCGCCGCGGCAGGCGGACGGTCCGGGCATCTTAGCCAATCGCTCCGGCAATGGAAGCGCGCTCTAGTGAGCAGTGTCTTGCTGGACGGCGGTCTGCGGCGCGGAAGCACCGGTTACCGAACGCACCAGCTTGCCGATCGTCAGACCCTGCAGCAGGATCGACAACAGCACCACGATGTAGGTGATGCTCAGTAGCAGATCCCGCTCCGGCCCGGTCGGCAGCGCCAGCGCCAACGCAACCGACACGCCGCCACGCAAGCCACCCCAGGTGAGAATCCGCACAGTACCTTGCGGCACGTTGCGCCAGCGGCGCATCAGCAGAATCGCCGGCGCCACCGTGACGAAGCGCGACAGCAGAATCGCCACCGCCAGCAGGCTTGCCGCCCCCAGGTGCAGCCAGGAGAACGGCAACAGCAACAGCTCCATGCCGATCAGCGCGAACAGCAGCGCATTGAGCATGTCATCGAGCAACTCCCAGAAGCCGTCCATGTAGCGACGCGTCATGTCGTTCATCGCCAGGTTGCGTCCCAGATTGCCGATGATCAGACCGGCCACGACCATCGCGATAGGGCCGGATACGTGCAGTTCGGACGCCATGGCCGAGCCGCCGATCACAAGGGCGAGCGTCAGCATCACTTCGATCTGGTGCTGCTCGATACTCTTGATCATCAGGTACACGGCGTAACCGATCAGGCCGCCAAACGCTATGCCGCCTACCGCTTCGTGGACGAACAGCAAAGCGGTTTCGCCCACGGTTGGGGTTTCGCCCAGTTGCGCGATGCCGAGCAGGACGGTGAAGACCACGACCGCCGTGCCGTCGTTGAACAACGACTCGCCCACGATCGTGGTCTTGAGCGGCTTGGAGGCGTTGGCCGTACGCAACACGCCCAGTACCGCAATCGGATCGGTCGGCGAAATCAGCGCGCCGAACAACAGGCAGTACAGCGGGCTTACATGCCAGCCGAACAGGGCGAAGATCCAGTAGGCAAGCGCGCCGATCACGGTCGTAGCGATCAATACGCCGAAGGTCGCCAGCAGGCCGATGGGCCAACGGTAGCTTTTGAGGTCGGCCAGATTGACGTGCAGCGCGCCCGCGAACAGCAGGAACGACAGCATCCAGTTCATCAGCAGGTCGCCGAAGTCGATCTGTCCGATCAGTTGCTGAACATGCTCTTCCAGGCCGGGAAAGCCCATGAAGCTCAGGCCCTGCAGAATCAGCGAGAAGAGCAGCGCGGTGACCATTACGCCAATCGTCGGCGGCAGGCCGATGAAGCGGTAGTTAACGTAGGTCAGCAGTGAGGTGAGGCAGATAAAGGCAGCAGCGAGTTCAAGCATCCGTATTCCTAATTGCAATTCAAATCCGGCCCGAAACGGC
>JARDZH010000209.1 GCA_029240955.1 Pseudomonas sp.
CCGCACATTGCTGCGGGCATCAATCTCAACATGCCGGTGATCGGCAGCCTGTTGCGTCGTGGCGGTGCGTTTTTCATGCGCCGGACCTTCAAGGGCAATCCGCTGTACACCGCCGTGTTCAACGAATACCTGCACACCCTGTTCACCAAGGGCTTTCCGGTCGAGTACTTCGTGGAAGGCGGCCGCTCGCGCACGGGGCGCATGCTGCAACCCAAGACCGGCATGCTGGCGATTACCCTGCGCAGCTTCTTGCGCAACTCGCGGATGCCGATTGTCTTCATCCCCGTTTACATCGGTTACGAGCGGGTTCTTGAAGGTCGCACTTATCTGGGCGAACTGCGTGGTGCGACCAAGAAGAAAGAGTCGATCTTCGACATTTTCAAAGTCATCGGCGCACTGCGCCAGCGCTTCGGGCAGGTCTCGGTCAACTTCGGCGAGCCGATCAAGCTGGCGGAATTTCTGGACAACGAGCAGCCGGACTGGCGCGCTCAGGAGCTGGCGCCGCAGTACCGTCCGGAATGGCTCAGCGAGACGACCAACCGGCTCAGCGATCACGTGGCACAGCGCCTGAACGAAGCGGCCGCGGTCAATCCGATGAACCTGGTGGCGATCGTTCTGCTGTCGACCCAGCGGCTGGCGCTGGACGATCAGGCGATGGAACGGGTCCTTGATCTGTATCTGACGCTGTTGCGCCGCGTGCCCTACTCGCCGCATACCACGCTGCCGGACGGCAACGGTCGCGAACTGATCGAGCATGTTAAAGGCATGGATCTGCTGGCCGAGCAGAAGGATGCCCTCGGCCGGATTCTGTATCTGAACGAGCAGAATGCGGTGTTGATGACGTACTACCGCAACAACGTGTTGCACATCTTCGCGCTGCCGTCGCTGCTGGCGAGTCTGTTCCAGAGCACGTCGCGCATGACCCGCGAGCAGATTCTGCGCTATACCCGCGCGCTCTACCCCTATCTGCAATCGGAACTGTTCATCCGCTGGCCGCTGAACGAACTGGATGAGGTGGTCGACCAGTGGCTGGCAGCGTTCGTCGAACAGGGTCTACTGCGGAAGAAAGACGACGGCGCGTTCGTGCGGCCGGAGCCGAGTTCCCGGGAGTTCGTGCTGTTGACGCTGCTCTCGCGCGCCATCGCCCAGACGCTGCAACGTTTCTACATGTCGATCGCGCTGCTGCTCAACAGTGGCCAGAACAGCCTGACCGCCGAAGAGTTGGAAGACCTGTGTACGGTCATGGCCCAGCGCCTGTCGATCCTGCATGGCCTGAATGCGCCGGAGTTCTTCGACAAGAGCCTGTTCCGACACTTCATCCAGACGCTGCTGGATCTGGGTGTGCTGCGCAAGGACGCGACCGGCAAGTTGAGCTATCACCCGCTCTTGGGCGAACTGGCCGAAGGCGCGGCCAAGCGAGTACTGCCTGCCGAGATTCGCCTGTCGATCCGTCAGGTCGCGCTGCATCAGAGCGAAGTTGTAACTGAAACAGATCCAGCAAGCTGAATGCGCTAAATTCCGCCGACCACGCCGGGCTCCTTCCGGTGTGGTCGATACGGAGATCTCCATGAAAACCATCAGCCTTATCTTTGCAACAGGTCTGCTCGGAGCGTGCAGTGCCGTGCAAACGCCTGTCGCCAGCATCGACGGTGACGTGTTCTACCTCCAGCGTTCCGCCTTGCCGCCCAATGCCACGCTGAGCGTCAGCCTGCAGGACGTTTCGCGTGCCGACAGCGCTGCGGTCACGCTTGCTCGCCAGAACGGCCCGATCCAGGGGCAAGTGCCGCTGCCTTTTCGTCTGGAGTACGACCCGCGCCAGATCGAGCCCGGCCATCGTTACGCGGTGAGTGCGCGCATCGAAGCGGAGGGCCAGTTGCTGTTCACCAATCCTGAGCGGGTCGAGGTGCGGCTCGACGGAACAGACCCCAAACCGCTGCGCGTTCGTTTGACCCCCACGCGTCTGCGACCCTGATACTCTTCTCACCTGCGCCGGAGCCTAGCCCGGCGCTGCCTATTGTTCGCTGTTATAAGGATGCTGCCATGCTACGCCCATCGTTTACCTTTGCCGGCCTGTGCGCAGGCCTGCTGCTGTCGGCCAACGTGTTTGCGCTTTCGCTGGCGAACCTGTCCCAGTCGGATGCCACCGGCGGTCTCAAGGATGCGCTGACTCAAGGCGCGCAAGTCGCCGTCAAACAGCTGGGTACGCCGGGTGGCTTCAACAACAATCAGGACGTGCGCATCGAGCTGCCGGGCAAGCTGGGTAAAGTCGCCAAGAAGATGAAGCAGTTCGGCATGGGCGCCCAGGTCGACCAGCTTGAAACCAGCATGAACCAGGCGGCGGAGGTTGCCATGCCGCAGGCGCAGGCGTTGCTGGTGGATGCGGTGAAGAAGATGAGCGTGACCGACGCCAAAGCGATCCTCCAGGGCGGCAAGGATTCGGCGACCCAGTATCTGGACGGCAGCAGCCGCGAGCAGATCCGCGCTAAATTCCTGCCGATCGTGAAGCAGGCGACCGACAAAGTCGGGCTGGCGCAGAAGTACAACGCCTTCGCCGGCCAGGCCGCGACCCTGGGCGTGCTGGATGCAAAAAGTGCCAACATTGAGAACTACGTGACCGAGCAAGCGCTGGATGGCCTGTTCGAGATGATCGCCAAACAGGAAGAAAGTATCCGCGCCAACCCGGCTGCGGCGGCTACCAGTCTGGCGAAGAAGGTGTTTGGGGCGCTTTGAAGTTATCTGCCAGAAGCGTCGCGAGCTTCGCTCCCTCCCACAATGCGTTCCAATAGCCGATCACGTTGAGCCTGCGAATGATGATCTGTGTGGGAGAGAGCGCTAGCTCGCGATGCGGCGGTGACAGTGACCAAGCGTCGCGAGCTTCGCTCCCTCCCACAGCGCGGTCCAATGGCCGATCGCGTTGAGCCTGCGAATGATGATCTGGGTGGGAGGGAGCGCTAGCTCGCGACAGCGGTGGTGATAGTGACCAAACGTCGCGAGCTTCGCTCCCTCCCACAATGCGTTTCAGATGTGGATCGAGGTGAGTCTGAGGCGGGGCGCGTCACGATGCTTTGGGCTTCAACGCCTTTTTGGGATAAATGTCATACCGACTGGACTTGCCGTCCAGCACATGGCCCGGCTTGGGGCCGTCGATGCACGGCGCCTTGCGGGGGCGTTTGACCACGACTCGGTGGGTTGCCAGCGCCAGTGCGGCTTCCAGCAGGGCCGGCGCGTCCATGTCGTCACCTACCAGCGGCCGGAACAGGCGCATCTCTTTTTTGACCAGCGCGGTCTTTTCCCGGTGAGGAAACATCGGGTCAAGGTAGATGACCTGCGGCGGCTCGCCTTCCCATCCCCGGATCAGCTCGATGGCATTGCCAGTCAGCAAACGCATCTGGCTGATGATCCCGCCCACTTCGCCGTCATCACGCCCACGATTCAGGCCGTCTTCCAGCAACGCCGCAATGATAGGCTGACGCTCGATCAGGCTCATCTCGCAGCCAAGGCTCGCCAGTACAAACGCATCCTTGCCCAGCCCCGCCGTGGCATCGAGCACGCGAGGCCGTACGCCCGGCTGAATGCCGACCGCCTTGGCAATCATCTGCCCGCTGCCGCCGCCAAACAGACGCCGATGCGCCGCAGCGCCCTCGACGAAATCCACGCGCACCGGCCCCGGCGCATCATCGGCCAGTTGCTGCAGCTGCAGCCCCACGTCAGTCACCTGCAAGGCAAAATCTGCGTGCTCGTCCTGCAGCGGCAAGCCCAGACGCTGCGCCCACTGCGCCGCCTGGTCCTCTGCACCGGCGATCAGGGTTTCAACACGGATACGGCTGCCTGTCTGCTGCTCACTCATCTATTGCACACGCTCAAAAAATATTAATGATCGGCGAAATCTGCCGATAAAGAAGTATCCGGTATTCTGCCAGACCCAAGGTCCGTACTGATCGCCATGTCAGACATTGTTCAATCACCGATCGGCTATCTGTCGCATGCAGGCGACTTTAGCATCCCCAACAGCCGCACCCTGGGTGGTGTCACGCAGCTGTGGTCGGACGCTTTCGCTCGGGCGATGGCGGAACAGGTTGGCGAAGGCAAGCAGCCGCTCGTGCTGCCGGCGATTCCGGATGAAGTCGACGTCGAAACTGGCGAACCCGTTGCAGGCGCCAAGGCCCACGGCCAGATCGTCGAGCAACGCAACTGCCCGGTCACTGACACCCAGGTCAAGCCACCTGAGCCGCTGTTCCTGCCGATTGCCGAATTCGAACTCGACCTGCTGCCGCCGCCTGCCGAGCCGTTCAGCATGAGCGAACTGATCGAACAGCAACGCTCGCTGGATTTCGAAAGCCACTGGGTACGCCCGACGGTACTGAACCCGTACGACGACAGCGTCAACCCCGGTCCTGGCCCGCATCCGCGCCCGCTGCATTTGCCGATCGCCGAGTTCGAATGGGAACTGGCCGATAAACCTGCCCTGCCGCTGGATGACGCGACGATTGCTGCTCAGCAGCGCCAGTTCGACTACGACAGCGTCTGGGCCCGTCCGCTGATTCTGCAAAATCTGCGTATGGCCGCCTAACGGCAGACCTGCCACCGCCCCATGTCCACATGAAAGTGATTGCGATGGGCTGCGTTGTATTCCGGCCCCAGCACCGTGCTGAACTGCTTGCACGCGCCATCGCGCACCTGCTTTAGAAAACGGCCCTTGTCGCCGCTGTCATTCCAGTCCCCCAGCACGCTGATCCGACGACCGTCCGCCAGACGAAAGCCCGCAATATCCAGCGCATTGGCAGCAGCATGCTGACTCAACCGTCCTTCGGCGCGCCCATAGACATTGCGACAGGCAAAGCTGCCGAGATGATCGATGCGCGTCACTCGCTGCCCGAACACGTCCTGCGCCGCCGGTTGCAAGGTGTGGATGTCGAACAGCACGTACGCCACGGCCAAGGGGCAGCTCGCCAGAAAGCTGCTGCTCAGCGCCACTTCCCCGCCCTGGACACGCAACGCGTTCTGCAGCGGGCATTTCGCCGAAGGCGCGCTGTCGGCCTGATGACTGAAGCGCAGTCCTGACGACGCCAGGACCTGGTCGCACAAGGCCGGATCGTTTTGCAGGCGGGACAGTTTGTACGGCGTCAGCAGGTTGGGCACTTCACGCACATCCAGCGGTGCCCACGGGTTCCAGCGCGCAGGCACTTCGATCCAG
>JARDZH010000210.1 GCA_029240955.1 Pseudomonas sp.
TACACTTCTGAGCGCCTCTTCAGGCACCCTTTTGTCTGCGCTGCGCCTGGCGTTGCGCGAGAGGGCCAGATGCAATGACGTCTGGATGAAAACCGCAACGATCGGCACTCCGGATTCCCGAACGATGTCCAGCAGTTTTTTCCGATGACGCCGTGCGGGCAATGCCGCATCGAAGACAACCGCGCGGCTTCCCAGCCTGCCGTAGTTCTCAGACACCCATCGCGATTTGCCCGCACCTTGCACGCCCATCACCACATACACATGAGTGCCGGTTCGGGCCTGCAACAGCTCACTGCGCAGACGCTCATAGGCAAGCGCCCAGGCGTGTCGGTTACGCTCAGGCGTGAATTCCCGGCCAAACTCGGTTTCCAGGTAGTCATCCGGGTTGATGATAACGGGGGCGACCTGCGGCTGATGTGCACAATGCTTCTGCAGCACGTGCACATACGGAGCACCGTCACGAGGTCCCAGATCCTGCCATCCCGACCGTTCATAGAAGCGCCACGCGGCGCTACTGGTGGGGCTTGCAGACAGCCTTAACGACCGGCAACCCTGGCGGCTCAGAAATGCCCAGGCATAGGCTTCCAGTAAAATGCCCAGCCCTTGCCCACGCGCGTTGGGAACCAGATACAAAAGATTCACGTAACCGATTGACGGGTTGCCTGGCAGCTTTTCCATTGAAATCTGGCCAATGATCTCGTTACCCCGCCAAAGATGCACCTGGCAACCTGGCAGATGCTCAGCCTTATCTCTAAGCCGGGCAGCGTGGCGCTCCGCGCCTTTGCCATCGCTTTCGTGAAAGCGCTCTGCCGTTCCGAAAGCGCAGACGGTCGCATCAATCACAAAACGCAGGCACAGGTCGAGGTGGGCGGCCAGATCAACAGCCCTGAACGCAAGCGTCGGGTCAGGAGGGAATTGCGCCATGAAATGGGGGTGTCCTGTTTGCCAGATAGAGTCCGTATTGCGGTGTAGCATCAAGGTTCAAACAAAGCGCGCTGCACGGTTCGTGCCGCAAAGATGGGCGACTGCTCTCGCTCGTTCTTGCCTGGCCCGCCAAAGCTGGTGCTGCACTGCGATCACATGAACTGCTGGAGCGGTGTTGTCAGGACAACACTCAAGATGCGCGTCGCGTCAGCCACACAAACCCATCCCCTGCCAACTGAAGTTTCGGGCCTTTACCGAGCGCTGGAGGTCCTCAGCTTTCAGAACGAACGCACTAAGCTAATTCCCATTCGTTATTTATCAGCCGCTTTTTATATCCTTATGATCCTCCAGACACAGCCCCCTCTTTTTGAACAGCGAGCATGTCATGCCAGGATTCCCTAAACGATCTGCATTCTTGAAACGGTGCTCGGCCATCAGCGGCATTGCGATTGCGCTTGCGATGTCGCTGGCGGTTCCTGCACAGGCTGAAGAAACAGTGCGCATCGGCTATCAGAAGTCATCGACCCTGATCACCCTTCTGAAAACCCGGCAGACGCTTGAAAAAGAGTTGGCGAAGTCGGACATCAAAGTTACCTGGCATGAATTCCCGAGCGGGCTGCCGCTGCTTGAGGCGTTGAACGTCGGGAATGTCGACATCAGCGCCGACGTGGCCGACACCGTGCCGATCTTTGCTCAGGCGGCGCAGGCCAGGCTGACCTATTTTGCGGAAGAAGCGCCCTCGCCTTCGGCCCAGGCCGTCGTCGTGCACAAGGACTCGGCGCTGCAGAACCTCTCGGACCTGAAGGGCAAGAAAGTAGCCGTCACCAAAGCGGCAGGCTCGCACTACTTGCTCATTGCTGCGTTGCAGAAAGGCGGCCTGGCGTTTTCGGATATCGAGCCCGCCTACCTGTCACCTGCCGACGGCCGAGCGGCTTTCGAGAACAGGAAGGTCGATGCGTGGGTCACCTGGGAACCCTTCCTCACCGGCGTGCAACGTCAACTGCCGACTCGCACCCTGGCCGATGGCACAGGGCTGGCGAGCTACAAGCGTTACTACCTGACCAGCACGCCCTACGCCAAGGCGCACCCTGAAGTGCTGAAGCTGATTTATGAGCAACTGGAACAGGCCGGTGTCTGGGTGAAAGCCCATCCCACCGAAGCCGCCAAGGTGCTGGGGCCGCTGTGGGGCAATCTGGATGTGGCGACGGTAGAAAGCGCTAACGCGCATCGCAGTTACAAGATCCAGCTGGTGCAGGCCGATCAGTTGGGCGAGCAGCAAAAGATCGCCAATGCGTTCTTTGCTGCCGGCCTGCTGCCCAAAGCGGTTGACGCGAAAGACGTCGAAATCTGGAAGCCTTGATCCCGCGAGTCATCACGGCCGAGTCAGGCCGGCCCGACATCATCCGACATCGCGCCGGCTACCCACTGACCAAACCGTGCCACCGGTTGTTGCAAGTTACCCAGAAAGCGCGGGTAGACGAGCCATACATCCATCACCGGCTTGAAGTCTTTCAGAGGCAACACCGTCAGACGATTTCGGTGAGCGCTGCGCTCCAGCAACAGCCGGGGCACCAGTCCCAGACCCATGCCTGCGGCCACCAACCCCAGTTGCAGCTCGCTGCCGAACGTTTCCAGGTTGACGGTCAGTTTCAGCCCTTTGTCGGCAAGCGTTCGCTGCAAACCGGCGCGAAAGCCGCAGCCGTCAGGATTCAGGACCCAGCCGCGCTGGTAATAGTCGACAAGCGACCCGGCGCGTTTCGGCGCGTCTTCGGCACTGCCGACGACCACCAGCTCCACTTTGCCAAGCGATTCGCCAACCAGGTTCTCAGGAAAAACCTTGCTACTGGGAAACAGAGCCGTTGCCGCATCCAGTTCACCGTTCTCGACTTTCTCCACCAGGCCCGCGCCCCAACCGGTGCTCACCTGGGTACGCAGGTCGGGGTACTCAGTGCGCAGTTGAGTCAAGGCGTCAACCAGCACAACGTCACCTACGGTCTGCGGTACCCCGAGGCGTAACAGGCCGGCGGGCGCTGCATCGTCGGCCACCAGTTCACGCAGCCCGTCCATCTCACGGAGGATTCCAAGGCACCGCTGATAGACCTGCAGACCCACGGTGGTGGGTTTGAGCGGTTTGGTCTGACGATCAAACAACTCGACGCCCAGTGCCTGCTCAAGGTTCTGCACCCTGCGGCTGATCGCCGGCTGGGTCAGCTCCAGAGCCTGGGCCGCAAGGCTGATGGACTGATAGCGGATCACGGTTACAAACGCGCCGATATCATCGATCTTCATACTCAATTCACATGGCCTTACACAGCGAAAATAGAGAAAAATCATAATCCTATTGTGTCGGTCAAGCTAGCCGATCTGAAGAACGGCCTGTATGCTCGGCCTATAACATAAGATTTATTAATATTAATTACATAATGATATAAGCATATTCAGGTATCTTTCATGGACGCATCCGCCAACCCCCATCGCTTGCGCAGCTTTCTGTCCGAGCTGTCCGAGCTGGTTGACCGTACACCTGCAGGACAAGACCCCAGCCAGCAAGCCAGGCAGCTACTCGCAGACCTCGTGGCAGAAGATGACTGGTTGCCGTCCGAGTACGCGATCCCGGACCCTGACCGTTATCAGCAATATCTGCTGTACGCAGACCCACGCCAGCGGTTCAGTGTGGTCAGCTTCGTCTGGGGACCTGGCCAGTCAACGCCCATCCACGACCACCGGGTCTGGGGGCTGATCGGCATGCTGCGAGGCGCCGAGTACTCCCAAGGCTATGTGCGCGACGCCAACGGATCGCTGCAGCCCGACGGCGCACCGATTCGGCTGGACCCGGGTCACGTCGAAAGCCTCTCGCCCTCGACCAATGACATCCATCAGGTGCACAACGCCTATACCGACCAGGTTTCGATCAGCATCCACGTCTATGGCGCCAACATCGGCGCCGTCAGCCGCGCGGTCTATACGCCGGATGGCACCGAAAAACAGTTCATTTCCGGCTACAGCAACACCTCTCTTCCGAATCTATGGGACCTATCCAAGGAGCTTCGCGCCTCATGACATCCATCTTTTCGTCGACGCCGTATGCAGTCGTCCGCTCTGCCCTGCTCGCCCGTCAGGAGATCGCTCTGGTCGACGTGCGTGAGGAAGCGCCTTACGCTGAAAGCCACCCGTTGTTTGCAGTGAACATCCCGCTGTCCAAGCTGGAGCTCGAAGTGTTTGCGCGCATCCCGCGGCGCACTACCCAAGTGGTTGTCTACGACAACGATGAGGGGCTGGCGGTGCAAGCGCTGGATCGCCTGCTCGCGCTTGGCTACACCGACGTGACGCTTCTGGAAGACGGGCTGCAAGGCTGGCGTCAGGCCGGCGGCGAGCTGTTCATTGACGTGAACGTCCCGAGCAAAGCTTTCGGCGAACTGGTGGAGCATCACCGGCACACGCCTTCGCTGGCCGCTGAGGAAGTCAAAGCCTTGATCGACTCCAAGGCCGATGTGGTCGTGCTGGATGCCCGGCGCTTCGACGAATACCAGACCATGAGTATTCCTCAGGGCGTCAGTGTGCCCGGCGCCGAGCTGGTGCTGCGCGCGCGCGAGCTCGCACCAGACCCGGCCACGCGTATCGTGGTCAACTGCGCGGGACGCACCCGCAGCATCATCGGCACCCAGTCGCTGATCAACGCAGGGCTGCCCAACCCGATTGCAGCGCTGCGTAACGGCACCATCGGCTGGCTGCTGGCCGGTCAGACCCTCGAACATGGCCAACAGCGACGTTTCAGCGAAGTCAGCGCGCACCATCATCAAGCCGCGGCAGAGGACGCCCTTCGAGTGGCCGAGCGAGCCGGCGTGGGTCGCGTGACGCTTGAGCAACTGGCCGCCTGGCAAGCCGAGCCGCAGCGCACGACCTATCTGTTCGACGTGCGCACACCGGAAGAATACGTTGCCGGTCATCTGCCCGGAGCGCGTTCGACGCCGGGCGGCCAGTTGGTGCAGGAGACCGACCACTACGCCAGTGTGCGCGGAGCCCGCGTGGTCCTGTTCGATGACGACGGCGTACGCGCGAACATGAGCGCGTCGTGGCTGGCGCAGATGGGCTGGGACGTCTACGTGCTCGATGGCGTCGCCGAGCACGCATTGGTCGAACACGGCGAATGGTATGCACCGGGACCTCAAGCGCCGCAGGCTGAGCAGATCAGCCCGGAAACCCTCGCCGCCTGGCAAACAGAAGGCGGTGTCCAGGTGCTGGACTTCACCACCAGTGCCAATCATGTCA
>JARDZH010000211.1 GCA_029240955.1 Pseudomonas sp.
GCGTTGCAGGCGCTGAAAGCCGCTTGCGATCCGCACAACCAGCTCAACCCCGGCAAGATCGCGACACCTGCCACCCGGCCGGAGGCGCGCCTGACGCTGGTGGATGAGGTCACGCTGCGCGGTGATCTGGACCGGACCATCGATGAGCGCGTCTGGCGCAGCTACGACACCGCGCTGCACTGCAACGGCAATGGCGCCTGTTACAACTACGACCCCGACGACGCCATGTGTCCGTCGTGGAAAGCGACCCGCGACCGCGTGCACTCGCCCAAAGGCCGGGCTTCGCTGGTCCGCGAATGGCTGCGCCTGCAGGGTGATCAGGATGTAGACGTGCTGACCGCCAGTGCCCGCGCTCGCGCGGCCAACCCGGTCAAGAGCTTCGCCGCGAAAGCGGTCAACAGCATCAATCGCGCCACCGGCCAGCAAGACTTTTCCCACGAGGTGTATGACGCCATGGCCGGATGTCTGGCGTGCAAATCCTGCGCGGGGCAATGCCCGGTCAAGGTCAACGTGCCGGAGTTCCGCTCGCGTTTCCTTGAGCTGTATCACAGCCGCTATCTGCGACCGCTCAAGGATTACCTGATCGGTTCGCTGGAATTCAGCATTCCATATCTGGCTCGCTTTCCCCGGACCTATAACGCCGTGATGAACGCCGCGCCGGTGCGCTACCTGCTGGAGCACGTGGCCGGGATGGTCGACAGTCCGTTGTTGAGTCTGGTGGATTTCCGTGCTGCCTGCGCCCGCTGGAACGTGGGGCTTGCGACTCCCGAGCGGCTGAACGCCTTGAGCGAACAGGAGCGCAAGCGCACGGTGGTACTGGTTCAGGATGCCTTCACTCGCTACTTCGACACCGCTGTGGCCACCGATTGGCTCGAACTGCTCTCGCGCCTGGGCTATCAGGTGTATCTCGCACCGTTCGCGCCCAATGGCAAACCGCTTCAGGTTCAGGGTTTTCTGGCGGCTTTCGAAAAGGCGGCGCTGTTCAATAGCCAGTCGCTGCGCACGCTGCAGGACAGCGGTATCGCCCTCGTGGGTCTGGACCCGGCGATGACGCTCGTATATCGCCAGGAATACAGCAAGGTGCTGGGCACTGATCAGGCTCCGACGGTGCTGCTGCCCCAGGAATGGCTGGCGACCGAGCTGGCTCACATGCCGCAAAGCCTGCCGTCCGACACACGCTGGTACTTCCTGCCGCATTGCACCGAGAAAACCAACGAGCCCGGCAGCGTCGCGCTCTGGCAGAAGGTGTTCGCGGGGCTCGGCATGCAGCTGGAAGTGCTGGCCAGCGGCTGCTGCGGCATGTCCGGCACGTATGGCCACGAAACCCGCAACGCGGGCCATTCGCAGACCATCTACCGCCAGTCCTGGCAGCCGCTGGTGGCGCGCTATGGTGCGGACGACCGGCTGGTGGCCGACGGTTATTCCTGCCGCAGTCAGGTCAAACGTCAGGACGGCAAGCAGGTGCGCCATCCGTTGCAAGTGCTGCTGGAGCAACTGAGAACCGTGTGATCCACCCTGCACCCGACACTCCGGAGGATCGTGCAAGCGCTCCGGAGTAATCGGATAACGCCCGGACCGCTGCAGCTCCTAACCTTGATTCACGCCCTCATCGACAGGGCCTCACTCAAGGAACAGGAGCCGGACCATGCAAGCGATTCAAAACAAGGTCATCGCAATCACAGGTGCGAGCAGCGGTATTGGCGAAGCCACGGCCAGACTGCTTGCAGAGAAGGGTGCACGGCTGGTGCTGGGGGCGCGTCGCACCGATCGCCTCGAAGCACTGGTCAGTGAGTTGCGCGAAGCGGGCGGTGTGGCCGATTTCCGCGCGCTGGATGTGACCGACGCGATCGACTTTCAGGAATTCGTCGACTACACCGTGGCGACCCACGGCCGAATCGACGTCCTGATCAATAACGCCGGCGTGATGCCGCTGTCCCGACTCGATGCTCTGCGCGTGGACGAGTGGAACCGCATGATCGACGTGAATATCCGCGGCGTGCTCCACGGTATTGCCGCTGCGCTGCCGCTGATGCAGGAACAGCATTCAGGCCAGTTCGTGAACATTTCTTCCATTGGCGCGTATGCGGTCAGCCCGACTGCGGCGGTGTACTGCGCCACCAAGTATGCGGTTCGCGCGATTTCCGATGGCTTGCGGCAAGAAGTCGGCGGCGATATTCGAGTGACGACCATTGCGCCCGGCGTCACGGAGTCGGAACTGGCCGACAGCATCTCCGATGAAGGCGGCCGCAATGAGATGCGTGAGTTCCGGCGCATTGCGATTCCTGCCTCGGCGATCGCCAGAGCCATTGCCTACGCCGTCGAACAGCCAGCCGATGTCGACGTCAGCGAGCTGGTGGTGCGGCCTACCGCCAGCCCGTTCTGAGCCCTTGTTGCGGCTTGAGCGTCAGCTCTTCGGCGTCAGGTAACGGCGGAACCACGCAAGCGTACGGTCCCACGCGAGCCTGGCGTCGGCCTCGTCGTAACGAGGCGTGGTGTCATTGTGAAAACCGTGATTTGCGCCGGGATAGATGAAGGCTTCGTACGTCGTGCCGGCGGCCTTGAGCGCTTGCTCGTAGGCCGGCCAGCCTTCATTGATCCGGGTGTCCAGTTCGCCGTAGTGAATCATCACCGGTGCCTTGATTCTCGGCACGTCCTCGGTGTTTGGCTGGCGCCCGTAGAACGACACCGCTGCTCCCAGTTCCGGGTAAGCGACTCCCGCCGCGTTGGCGACACCCCCTCCGTAACAGAAACCCACGATCCCCACCTTGCCGGTCGTGGCGTCGTGCTTCATCAGCCATTCGATGGCGGCGAAGAAGTCGTTCATGAGTTTCTCGGGGTCCACGCCCTGTTGCAGTTCACGGCCTTTGTCGTCATCGCCCGGATACCCGCCGACCGATGACAGCCCATCCGGCGCGAGTGCGATGAACCCGGCTTTGGCTACGCGACGTGCAACGTCTTCAATGTACGGGTTCAGGCCGCGGTTCTCATGCACCACGACCACCGCTGGCAACTTGCCTGTGGACTTCGCCGGACGCACGAGATAACCGCGCACCTGGCCGTGACCTTTCGCAGACGGATAAGTGATGTATTCGGCGGTGATGTCAGGGTCAGCCGCGGGCACTTGCTCAGCCAGCGCGTAATTGGGGCTGAGCACACCGAGCAGCGCGCTGGCGGTCAGGCCGCCCATCGTGAACACTGCTGCGCGGTCAAGAAACTCGCGGCGGTTGATCTTGCCGTGAGCGTAGTAATCGTAGAGTTCCAGCAGTTCGGGCGCGAAGTCTTTGGCGGTGAGACGTTCCATCGAGGGCATCCTTCTGGGTCATTCGGACGGAGAGGCCACAGTAAAGCAGAAATACCTGTGTCCGCCGCTGCCGCCCGAGTTTCGCCATGGATCTGGCGTTCAGATTACGCCTGCTTGCCAACCGTCTCTTGTCCCTGTGCGATAACCACCCGCTCGAAACGACCGGCCAGGACCACATAGGCAAAGATACCGATCAGGCCGTGTGCGGCAACGAACCACAAGGCGGAGTTGAACGAGCCGGTGGAGGCGACGAAGAAGCCGATGACCACGGGTGTGACGATACCGGCGATGTTGCCGATGCCGTTGAACACGCCGCCGCTCAGGCCGACCATGCCTTTAGGCGCGGTATCCGAAAGCACCGCCCAGCCCACCGCAGCCAGACCTTTGCCGAAGAACGCCAGCGCCATCAGCGCAATGACCATCCAGTTGGCGTCCACGAAGTTGGCGGACACCAGCGTGGAAGCCAGCGCCATGCCGATCACGAACGGCGTCTTGCGTGCTCGGGACGGGTGAACACCCTTGCGGATCAGGTAGTCCGAGACCATCCCGCCCAGGACGCCGCCGGAGAATCCGCAGATCGCAGGCAACGCCGCGACCCAGCCGGCTTCCATGATGGTCATGCCGCGGCCCTTGATCAGGTAGATCGGGAACCAGGTAATGAAGAAGTAGGTGAGGGCGGTGATGCAATACTGGCCCAGATAAATGGCCCAGAGCGTACGACTGGTGAAGAGCTGCTTCACTTCGCTCATCTTGGTCTTGGGTTTGCTGGTCTTGCGCTCGGCTTCCAGATCGACCAGTGCGCCGCCTTCGCGCATCAGTTTGAGTTCCGCTTCACCCAGACGCGGATCGCTGAGCGGGTCGCGGTACAAGGCAAACCAGAATACGGTGGCTATCACGCCGAGGCCGCCCATCCACAGAAACACGTGTTCCCAGCCCCAGGCATGAGTCAGCCATGCCATCAACGGAGCGAACACCACGACGGCCATGTATTGAGCGGAGTTGAACAGCGCCGATGCGGTGCCGCGTTCGCGGGTCGGGAACCAGCACGAGACAATGCGATTGTTGGCCGGGAAAGCAGGCGATTCAACCAGACCCAGCATGAAGCGCATGGCGAACAACGCGACGGCGGCGCTGGCGCCCGCGAGCCCCATCCAGCCAACCGTGCCCTGCAGCATCGTGAAAATCGACCACAGCAAGAGGCTGCACCCGTAGACGCGGCGTGCACCAAACTTGTCCAGCAGCCAGCCGCCGGGCACTTGGCCCAGTGCGTAAGCCCAGGCGAATGCGGAGAAGATCATGCCCAGCATGACCGGATCCAGGCCCAGATCCTTGACCACGCCGGTACCGGCAATGGACATGGTGGCGCGGTCGGCATAGTTGAGGACGGTGACGACGAAAATCAGCGCGAGAATGACGAAGCGATGCCGTCCGACGCGAACGTCAGCGACGGGCATGTCCATCGAAGCGGTCTTGGTGTTCATGGCGTTCTCCGGCCTTCCTCAAGGGAAGGCTTTATTGTTGGAAGGGTGGGAACGGTTAACTGGCTGCGTCGGAAACTACGCCAGCAAGCTACGTCAGCACGCCACAGCAGTAGGCAACGGCGCACCGGCAAAGCAGGCGTGCAGGTTGGCCAGAACGATCTCACCCATTTCCAGGCGGGTCTGTTCGGTGGCGCTGGCGCGATGCGGTTGCAGCACGACGTTGTTCAGCGCGCGCAGCGCCAACGGCACGTTCGGCTCGTCGACGAATACGTCCAGGCCCGCGCCCGCGATGGTGCGAGCACTGAGGGCGGCGATCAGCGCTTGCTCGTCCACCAGCTTGCCGCGCGCGACATTAATCAGATAACCCTGCGGGCCGAGCGCCTGCAGCACCGGCGCGGTGATGATC
>JARDZH010000212.1 GCA_029240955.1 Pseudomonas sp.
GACCTTTTCCGGACCGGGCAGCACGAACGACGGCAGACGGCTGGCGGCGTACCACCAAAGCAGCGCCACTGCGCCAACCAACAGCAGCCGCTGCAATGAAAGACTCAGGAAACGTTTGCCGGTCTGCATGTCACAGCTCCAGGCGCAGGCGACGCACCTGCTCGGTGACAGCCGGGTCCGTGGGGATTCTGGGACGCGCAAGGCTGATGGTATGCATCGCCCGGACCCGACCGGGACGGGGTTCCAGCACTACCACGCGATCGGCCAGCACAATCGCCTCCTCCACGTCATGGGTAACGAACAGCACGGTCATTCCGGTCAGTCGTTGCAGGCGCAGCAATTCCTCATGCATCTGGCTGCGGGTCTGCGGGTCCAGTTTGGAGAACGGTTCATCCATCAGCAGCAGCTGAGGATTGACCACCAGACTGCGTGCCAGGGCGACACGGCTGCGCATGCCGCCGGACAGCTGATGGGGCCAGGCGCTGGCAAAGGCATCAAGACCCACCAGTCGCAGTGCCTCGGCAACACGCCGGGTGCGCTCGGCCTTACCGATTGCCGAACCTTCCAGACTGAACGCAACGTTGGCCTGGACGCTGCGCCATGGCAGCAGCCGGTCTTCCTGAAACATGTAGGCAACGCGCTGCCATGCCGCGAACTCGCTCGAACGCTCACCGAAGAGCGACAACTCACCCTGATCAGGCGCCAGCAAGCCGGAAACGATATTGAGCAGCGTGCTTTTGCCGCAGCCGGAGGTGCCCAGCAGCGCAACAACCTCGCCCTGCCCTACGTCGAAAGAAATATCGCGCAAGACCTCAAGCGAGTCGAAGCGCTTGCCAATCCCGTGCAACGCGATCGCCGAGGCAGCGAGGTTCTGCTGAAGTGCGGCGTTCATCGTGCGAATCTCGCAGCAAGCAGCGGCAGTGATGCGCCGGCCTCACTGAGGCTGGCGTAGACCTTTTCCAGCGTCATCGCCTGAAAGGTCTCGATATGTCGACGAGCGATCAGTTCGGCCCGCTTGCCATCGCCTTCTTCAAACGCAGCGATCATCGCGTTGTGATCGTGCTTGATTTCGGGCTTGGTGCCCTGAACGTTGAAGCCCAGCGCAACCAGTCGAGTCATTTCATCCATCAGGCCTGACAAGGTCTTGAGCAGACGCTCATTGCCGGTCGCCCGCGCGATTTCGAGATGGAAGGCTTTGTTGGCGTCCATGAAGACATCGATCTGATCAGGCAACGGGACGAGATGGCGAGCGCGGCACGCCGCTTCAAACTCACGCAGACGAGGAATGTCTACCCGCCCGACGGCCAGCCGCGCAGCGAGTGGCTCCAGTTGAACCCGTAGCGTGAAGACTTCTTCAACGTCCTTCACGGTGATGGGCGCGACCTGATAGCCCTTGCGCGGCAATGAACTGACGAACCCTTCATGGGCCAGGCGCGTGAGCGCGATCCTGCAACTGCTCTTGCCAATGTCGTAACCCTCCATCAGCCCTGGCTCGGTGATCAATGCACCCGGCGCGAGACGACAGGACAGGATGTCGCGCCGGATGCGGACGTAGGCCGTGTCGCCCTGGTTGCTGAGGTCAGAAGATGCGATGAGCAGTGACATTCGAAAGCCTTCACTTAAGCGGTGAGCAGCTCACAGAACTGGCCTGTGACGCCTACAGATGGCCGCTAAGCTAGACCACAAAACCTGTTTTTCGAACGAATTAATTCCGATATGGATATAAGGGGAAGGAATAGACTGAGCTTCTCAGGCAAACTTTACGGAATAAAAAATTGATTGGGGTGCTTCGATTCGCTATGTTGAAAGCCATGGCCATTGCCGAGTAACGACGCGGTTTTCGTTCCATTCAGGGCAAGTCGCCGGCCTGACCGATAAAAAGCGCCATCTTGCACTCGGTTGGCGTGGCAGCCAGACGGGCATGGCCAGCATTCAGGGGAACCATCGATGACATCACTCGCGCACTTCAGAAAAAGCCTGAAAAGTCCGACGCTGATCGCAGACCTGCGAGCCGGCCTGATCGGCGACGGGCTGCCGTTCGAGACCCCATTTGGCGTTCGCAATCTTCTATACGCGGACTACGTCGCCTCCGGGCGCGCGCTCCGGCAAGTCGAGTCGTTTGTGCTCGAACAAGTGCTGCCTTTCTACGCCAACAGCCATACCGAAGCGTCATTCTGCGGCGGCACCATGACCCGTCTGCGTGGCGAGGCCCGGCGGCAGATCGCCGAGTACGTCAATGCGGGGGCTGACTGCCATACGGTCTTTACCGGCTCCGGGGCGACTTCGGGGATCAACCGGATCGTGCGCCTGCTCGGTATTCCTGAGCGCCTGGCGCAAGAGCAACGCGTCACGGTGCTGATCGGGCCGTACGAACACCACTCCAACATCCTGCCGTGGCGTGAAAGCGGCGCGCAGGTCACTCAGATCGGCTTGTCGCCAGACGGCACGATCGATCTGCAGCACCTTGAAGCGGAACTGGCACAGACCTCGCGCAAGGATCTCGTTGTGGGCGCCTTTTCGGCAGGCTCCAACGTAACGGGCATCCTCACCGACACCGATTCGATTACCCGGCGCTTGAAGAGCGCAGGCGCGCTGGCGGTGTGGGATTACGCTGCAGTGGCCCCCTACGTCGCGATGGACATGGGCGAAGGGGAACTGGCCAAGGACGCAATCGTCTTTTCTCCGCATAAATTTCCCGGCGGCCCCGCCGCATCAGGCGTCATGGTCATTCGCGACTCGCTCTGTCTTCAGGATCGTCCGACTGCACCGGGCGGCGGCTCGGTGAGCTTTGTCTCGCCGTGGGCGCACCACTACAACAAGCGCGTCGAGGCTCGAGAAGAAGCCGGCACGCCGAATATCCTGGGAGACATCCGCGCCGCGTTGGCGATGATCGTCAAGCACGCGGTGGGCATCGACGCCATCCACCAGCGCGAGACTGAACTGCGCCGCCGTGCGCTTGACCATTGGCAGCAATTGCCCGGGCTTCGTTTGCTGGGCGTGTCGCCTACTGCCGAGGCGCTGCCGATCTTCTCGTTCCAGGTGAACCAGCCGGACGGAGCGCTGGTGCACCACCAACTGTTCACAAAAATGCTGAGTGACGTCCACGGGGTACAGGCCAGAGGCGGCTGCGCCTGCGCGGGTCCCTATGCTCACTTTCTGCTGGGTATCGATGAGCGACGTTCCGCCGAGGTGTATCAAGCGCTGCTGCACGGCAGAGAAATCGAAAAGCCGGGATGGGTAAGGTTGAACTTCAGCTACCTGCACAGCGACGCTCAGGCGCAACGGATTATCGACGCCGTCGCCGACCTCGCCCACAACGCTGGCCGCTGGATTCCCCGTTACGAGGTCGATGAAGCGAGTGCGAGGTTCAGCGCCAGACCGGTCAGCGCGGCGGTCGCTTCCTGAGCGAAGGGATTCCAGCAGGCATGTGCACAGGCTGTGGGAGAGAGCGCAGCTCGCGACAGGGTTACCCGGTCCTGACAGGAATGGCACCGTTCCAGTAGGAACCAGCTTGCTGGCGAAGCCGTCATCTCAGCCGGCAGATATGTAGCGTTTGAGCCACAGCTTCGCCAGCAAGCTGGCTCCTACGTTGACTGCGTTGGCTTGGGAGAGGTGTTCGCCAAGCAACCTCCCGCATGAGAGATGCAGAACCTGTAGTAGCCAGCTTGCTGGCGAAGACGTCCTTTCGGCCGGCACACCTTTAGCGTTTGAGCCGCAGCTTCGCCAGCAAGCTGGCTCCTACGGTGTCTGCGTTGGGCTCTGGAGAGGCCTTCGCCAAGCAACCTCCTGCATGAGAGATGCAGAACCTGTAGGAACCAGCTTGCTGGCGAAGACGTCCTTTCAACCGGCAGAGATGTAGCGTTTGGGCCACAGCTTCGCTGTCCGGGCGGATCGCTACCCGGTCGTTCCGGTGAAGCCGGTGCGCATCAGCATATTGTTATTCTTTAACGATATTTAAATTAAATCTCTTATGCCTATAACTTCACACCTGACCACAGGCGCTGCTCTTCAGTGACCTGTCTTCGGTTCATCTGCTGAAGGAGCATCGCGTGTTCAAAGATATCTTTTCCTCGTCTCGAAAAAGCCGACTGGGTGCCGCGTTTGTACTGGCCGCCAGTGTCAGTGTCGGCGGCCTGATCGCTCCGCAAGCCGCCCAGGCCGAAGGCCAGTTGCGCATCGCCGAACAGTTCGGTGTCGTTTACCTGTTGCTGAATGTGGCGCGGGATCAGCACCTGATCGAGAAGCACGGCAAAGAGGCCGGAATCGATATCAAGGTCGACTGGACCCAGCTATCGGGCGGCTCGGCGGTCAACGATGCCTTGCTCTCCGGCGCGGTCGATATCGCAGGCGCCGGCGTCGGCCCGTTGCTGACGATCTGGGACCGCACCCATGGTCGGCAGAACGTGAAGGCAGTCGCGTCTCTGGGCAACTTTCCGTATTACCTGGTCAGCAACAACCCGAATGTGAAAACCATTGCCGACTTCACCGAAAAGGATCGCATCGCAGTGCCTGCGGTAGGCGTCTCGGTGCAGTCGCGCTATCTGCAACTGGCATCAGCCAAGCTGTGGGGTGACAAGGAATACGCGCGGCTGGACAAGTACACCATCAACTTGCCCCATCCCGATGCGAGCAACGCGATCAAGACCGGCGGCACCGAGCTGAACGCTCACTTCTCCAACCCACCCTTCCAGGAGCAGGAACTGGAGACGCCCGGCGTGCACGTCGTGCTCAACTCCTATGACGTACTTGGACCAAACTCGCCCACCCTGCTCTTCGCCACCGAGAAGTTCCGCGAGGACAATCCGAAGACCTATCAGGCCTTCCTCGACGCACTGGTCGAAGCCTCCGATTACATCAAACGAGACAAGGCCGGCGCAGCGGACACTTATATCCGCGTAACCAAGTCCAAGACGGATCGTGAGCAACTGATCAAGATCATTTCCGATCCTCAGTTCGAATTCACCATCACGCCGAAAAACACCTACCCGCTCGCTGAATTCCTTCACCGCGTCGGTGCGATCAAAAACAAACCGGCGTCGTGGAAGGATTATTTCTTCCAGGATGCGAGCCTGTTGCAAGGTAGCTAACAGAAACCAGGGTCTGGCGGATCATGTGACACACGCCAGACCCTGTAGCCTGTTGACAGGCCTTAG